>NZ_JAUZVW010000019.1:0-33527 GCF_033441575.1 Flagellimonas baculiformis | reverse complement strand
AGATCAAATCTAGGCAGTTCGTTTACCCTGGTCAGTTTCATCCGGCGAAGGTGGGTCACTTTACCCGGCTTATCCACTAAGGTTGTATAGTTCCGCTCTAAAAGGTTCTAATTTGCTCGAATTTTGGATTTTAACATCTAAATCGGCATCAATCCTTTTAATATATAGTTGACTGTTTGCCGGGTTGGGATAAACGAAGGTTGAATGATTGCTTCTGTTACCAATTTGGGTACAATCAACATATTCGACTTCAAAACCTGCCCATGAACTAGTACCGCAAGCATTTGTGGTTCTAACCTGAAATTCATACCATCCCTGCGATGGAATATAGATTATAGTTCCTGTATTATATTGTCCTGGCGGAGAGGTATAGACAACAGTTAGATTTGGATAGCTTCGAAGACGGTATTGATAAGTTGTATTTGCAGTATTCGGATAAATCTGATACGTATTACCCGTATGGCTAGTACATAGATATTCTTCACCATCAGCCCCGTTAGAAAACGAAACATTATTTATAGGAGCTAAACCTACACTGACATTCTTTGAAATTACTTGAGTGGTTCCACATGAAGGATTTAAAGTAGCCGTAATTACAGCTGAACCTGTAAAACTACCAATTCTTGTAAATGTGGTCGATGATTGGCCTTGGGTAAAACTAAGGGCGTTTGATGGGGATACAGACCAGGTAATGGATCCACCATCCAATTCAGCAACCTCCATAGTGGCTGAAGGACAAAACATTGATGGCCCTTCAATTATGGGAATAGTTTGTTGAAGTGCCGCTTGAGCATTTAGTCTACCATGTCCTAGATTGTTATTGAAGCCAGTACCTGTCGCCGTAGATTTCAATATATTGCTCACTTGGGATTCTGTCATACTCGGCTTATATGATAACATTAATGCCACAACACCGGCAACTTGAGGACAGGCCGCGGATGTTCCTCCAAAATTATTGACATAATTCCCACCATTGTATCCATTAGCTCCCTGCCTATCTGTGGTTCTTATATCGCCAAGAAGATTAGTATTGCCTGATGGGGCAACAATGTCCATTTCAGGTCCCCTGCTACTGTACGCCCAAAGATTCCCGTTCCTGTCGACTGCACCGACGGTTATAACACCCGCTACGTTTCCGGGAAATGCTACAGCACCACCACTATTGCCAGAAGCAAAGACCACTATAGAGCCTTTACCGTTTCTTCCTTGAGATCTAGCTCTACCAATAGCTTGGGTTATTGCATCACTGGAAGGATATCCCCATGAATTGCTCAAAACATCTGACTCGCCCTCATCCCATGCCCAGTCAATGGCATCTCTGATTTGGCCTGCCGTGACAAAGGGTACAGAAATATTGATGGGTACTATTTCAGAGCAAGGTGCGATTCCTGCAATCCCCTCATTATTGTTTCTTGTTGCTGCAATAATACCTGCACATGCCTGACCATGCTCTGCCCCGGCTAAAGGTGCACCATTTCCATTGGGGTTGCCTATGGTATATCCGTCAACGACCCTTCCATCAATATCAGGATGATTTTCAACACCATCATCTATTACTGCAACCCGAACATTGGCGAGTCCTGTTGTAATTGCCCATACCTCTGGGGCATTTATGTCAATTCCAGGCGTTCCTCCGAATTGCCCTGTATTGTTTAAATAATATTGGTCAGGATATAAGGGGTCATTTTGAAACATCTTTAGCTTGCTGATAAAGTTTGGGTGACTATATTCTACATGACCCGTTTCGTACAACTTATTCGCAATTTGGAATATTTTGGAATAATCTTTTACTGTGGCAGTGTAACTGCCATAAGACTTATTTGTTACTATCAATAGGTTGTCGCAAATTTTATTGATCTCTTCAATGGTTACGCCTTCCTTTGGTCGAAATAAAATCTCTCCTGTTGGAATTATGGAACTCCCATCTTCGTTGAAATAAGCAAATATCCTGTTAGCAGCTAATGAAATTAATTCTTCATTAACTTTTGAGTTTTTGCCATCAAATTCTATAATTACAGTAGTACTGTTTATTCGATCAATTTTTTTAACACCTTGCATCTCTTCAATACGATTCTTGATATTGGTGCCTTCTTCAATGTTTGCAACTATTTTAGAATTATCCTGAATCAAGGGATTTTTTTGATTTCCTGACCAGTAATATTCCTGTGCCAATAAAGGCGAATTGACTCCCATATAAAAAAGTAGCAATACGATTGAAAAATTTCTCATAAGCTGATATTCTAAGGCTCTATATTGGTCCTGATGGTTTGGTAAAAGAATTCGGGAGAGTAGTTTGCGGTGCAGGCCCCATCTGGAAATTCAGCTCTTTCGATATCCATATTTATCTTTAAACCTTCTGTTCGCATTTCTTCAGGAAGGTTGGTAATGCCTATTATTTTTAGGGATGTATTGGATTCTGTACTTATTGTGTTTTCCAATTCCACCTCATAGACAAAACCGTTGTCCATGGTTTGACAGGTTGCCTGGCCTTTTACAATGGCAACTACATTTTTTAAGGCCTGTTCATTTACATCATCATCGTTTGAGCAGCTTATGAGCATAAGTAAAACTAAGAAGGTATATAATCCTGATATTCTCATGACTTAAAGATAATTATAATTTATATATAAAGTAATTTCCTACATAAAACATTAACTCCTATTTAAAAGACTGAGCACCTTACAATTGGTTGCGTTGAACTCGTGAACCTATAATGCATTGTTGGTGCAAAGAGTATTTAAATTATACCTCAAACGCTCTGCATCGAGGTAGTTCATTTTCATTTCAAAAAATCATCATCAAACTTATTTTGTTCTTTTAGGTTAGAGGGATTCATAATTAGAGTAGATGAACATTGATTATGTTACTTTCCCTTTCTATGGAACTCGCTGTTATGTTTTGGTTTATTTTAAAACATCCAACAGATTTGCCGTACAAAAGTCCATGTACGGCAAATCCTTTCTAAGAAATCCATAGGCCATAGGTTTGCCATATAGTTGATCGGAGGTCACGAAGCAAGTTGTGTTTTTGCTAACAAAAACCCTGCGCACCTTGTTTGCAGTTTGCCTTGTGATCCGTTAAATCATTTGAAATGGGAAGGCCAAAAAAAGAACTTGGGTTATTAAAAACAATACAGGTCAATGTCAGGATGACTGCTGCTGATCATTCCAAAGTTTCCGTTAATGCAGAAACCATCGGGCTGTCCGTTGCCGAATATATCCGAAGAAAATGTACGGGAAAATCCTTGCCGAATAAAAAGATAACCCCATTGGACAGGAAACTCTTTGTCGAGTTGAGCCGGGTGGGAAACAACCTGAACCAACTTGCCAGGGTCTCAAACTCAGGTATCCGTGACCCGTTCAACATCATTAAACAATTGGAGGAGGTAAAAATGCTGTTGCAACAGCTCAAATCAAATATAGCGAACAATGATAGGTAAGATAACCATAGGAAAGGATTTTTACGGTGTTCTTGCCTACAATGAGAAAAAGGTAAGCGAAGGTGTAGGGTATGTGATCGATTCCAATATAGAGTATTCCACAGCGGTAAACATGACACAGGAATTCAATTTGATCAGGCAATTGCGTCCGGGACTTGGGAATGCGGTCCTTCATGTTTCCTTGAACCTGCCGTACTCTGACCAATTGGACGATAAAGAATTTGCTTCATTGGGATGCGACTATCTGATGAAAATGGGTTTCGATAACAACCAGTTCATTATGTACCGCCATACCGACACAGAACACGAACATATCCATATAGTGGCCAATAGGGTAAGGTATTCGGGTAAGATAACAAATGATAGTAACATTAAAAGAAGAAGCCGGGAAGTGCTCAATGATCTGGAAAGGAATTATGGACTAACCCAAATTTCAACAAAAGCCGGTGCAAAAAAATCACTTGACCAAAAGGAAATAGAGAAAACCCTGAGAACAGGCGATTTACCTATCAAACTTATCTTACAGGAGCGGATTGGTTTGGCAATTTCAAGGGCAACGGATACAAATGAATTTGTCAAATTACTGAAAGAGCTAAGTATATCGCCAAGATTCAACATTAGCAAAACCACAGGAAGGGTTTCGGGCATTTCTTTCAACTATCAGGGCATAGTATATAAAGGCAGTACCCTTGGTAAAAATTTTTCATGGAACAGTATCGTAAAACAAATCGATTATGAGCAAACAAGAGACCGTTCAGTTATACTATCGGCTAATGGAAAAGAACGAGGAACTGATCAAGCTGACGAAGGAAACGTTGAAGGAACAGTCAAGGTTGAACCAAGAAATAATGGGACTGCAAAAGGCACTCGAAATTCTGCTCAACAATCAAAAAGTCATGTGGGAGAAATTAAGGAAAATGGAATAGTCGAGTCTTTAATGGATGAATCGGAATGGAATCCTTTTAAGCTGGAACTTACTGACCATGGTGCCAGAAAAAAGTCTAAAAGAAAGAAGAAAAGAAAGGGATTGAACAAATAAATCGAATCAGAGTGTCGTAAAATTCAATGGGCAATCAAGTAAACATACAACCCCTTAATCTGACCGGTAAGGCGTTTTGCGAAAAGCTTGGTGTATCGTACAATGGACAGATCATGCAGGCTTTACGGGATCTAGGATTAGTCAGTTTTTTCAAAGTTGGCAAAAAATACCTGTATGCTTATGAAGACATTTATTCGGTCAATCAAAAACTCAGAAAGGGGGAAATATCCATAAGAGTGGACAAAGGGTATTATATCACTATTAATGAAGTAGTTTAAGTATTGCATGAAAAGCACTTCAACCGAACAATCGATTCATTTCTTCTGCTTCTTCCTTATGGTAAAAATCTTTTAAATAATGCTGTGTGGTGGACAATTTGGTATGCCCCAATAGTTTGGAGATCATTAACAACCCAGTATCTTTTTTTACCGCAAAGTCGGCGAAGGAATGTTTTGCCATATGCATATTTACCCATTTTCCTATTTCTGCTTTTTCACAAGCATTACGCAATGACCGGTTTATAGCATTATTGGCAATATATAATTTGTGTTCTATTTCTTCTGCATTTTTATTGTCCATTCCATAAAGGGGAGGAAAGATAAAAGTATTGTTTCTACCTTTATAATTTTCTAGTATAGCCACAGCCTTAGGAGTCAAAGGCAAAGTTCTTTTTGCACCGGCTCTAGTTCTGGATTTGCCCATAGTATATACGATTTCATTTCCGGCAATGTTTTCCCATTTAAGCTTGCATATATCAGAAAATCTCATGCCAGCCGTATAGAAGGAAAATAGGAACATGTCCCTGGCTTTGATCATCCCTTTGAATCTTACAGGGATTTCCAATTCTGAAAGTTTGGTGATTTCTTCAAAAGTCAATGAGTCTTTTTCAACATTCTCAGTTACTATTGTATAGCCTCTTATGGGATTTTCCTTTATAACACCCATTTTCATTGCTTTATTTAGAACTGCGTACATTGACTTGAAATTCGAGGCGACGGTATTAATTTTATTCCCTTTTTCAAGCATCCATTTTTCATAATCCTTGGCGAATTGTACGGAAAGATCGGAGAATGAAACGTAGCTCGAGAATTTTTTTAGTTTTTGGATGTACTTCTGTTGTGTGTTGGCAGTGCGGATTTTACCTTTTAACCTAGCTTCATCGACTATTTGTTGATAGAAGTCCAAAAAAGAACTAGTATCATACTTCTTGTTATTCTTATAAAGAAGGAGCAAGCGTTTGGCTGAAATCCCTTTATTATTGTAATAGATTTGTTGAACAGAGATCAATAAGGATTGGAGATTGGCGTTCAGTTTTTCTTCAAGTGGATGCCTTTTTATTTTTTTCTTTTTGTCGTCCCACTGGTTTTTTAGTACGGATATTCCAGAGTCAATATACTGGACATCCTTTTTAGAAGTCTCAAGTTTAAGTCTTATTAATTGGGTTCCGTTCTTTTTTAAATAAGAGGAAAGATAATAGTTGAAATTCATTAGTTCGGTATTAGTTCGGAATATGCATAAATATAATGAAATATAAACGATTATAAACAATAAAAGCCTCTATTGATATAGAGGCTTTTACGCGTATTTAAAGGGTGTGATCGTATTTATTCCTGCATGGTGTGGTACACGTTCTGGACGTCATCGTCCTCTTCGATTTTTTCCAACAACTTCTCCACATCTGCCATTTCCTCTTCCGATAGTTCTTTGGTAACCTGTGGGATACGCTCAAAACCTGAGGAAATGATCTCGATTTCCCTGGATTCCAATTCCTTCTGAATGGCCCCGAAATTCTCGAATGGGGCATAGATATGGATGCCGTCCTCATCGGCAAATACCTCTTCCGCACCAAAATCGATCATTTCCAGCTCTAGCTCCTCAGGATCTATCCCATCCGCCTTGATGGTAAAATTGCAGGTGTGGTCAAACATGAACTCCACGGAGCCCGAAGTCCCGAGGCTGCCGTTACATTTGTTAAAATAGCTTCTGATGTTCGCCACGGTACGGGTATTGTTATCGGTAGCGGTTTCTATCAAGATGGCAATTCCGTGCGGGGCATAGCCTTCAAAAAGCACCTCTTTATAATCGCCCTGGCTCTTGTCCGAAGCCCTTTTGATGGCCCGTTCAATATTGTCCTTGGGCATGTTCACCGACTTGGCATTCTGAATTACCGCACGCAGTTTGGAATTGGCATCGGGGTCGGGGCCACCTTCCTTGACGGCCATGACAATATCTTTTCCGATCCTGGTGAACGCTTTGGACATGGCTGCCCAACGCTTCATCTTACGTGCTTTTCTAAATTCAAACGCTCTTCCCATATCAATCTTAAATTCTGGATAGGGACAAATTTAGCAAAAAATGCACCTTTGTCAAGATGAATATGTAGGGCTTTATCCGACTAAATTTTCAATGGATTTTGCAAGGGCAATATCCTTTTGTGTCACCCCTCCGGCATCATGCGTGGTGAGGGCAATATTCAGGGTGTTATAGACATTTTCCCAATTAGGGTGATGGTTCTGCGCTTCACACTCAAAGGCAATCCGTGTCATTGTGGAAAAAGCTTCTTTAAAATCCTTGAATTTGAAGGACTTGATAATGGAGCCATTTTTATAGGACCAGCCTTGAAGTTCCCGTAGGGCCGTGTTGATTTCATTTTCATTCATTTTTTCCATAACTGTGTTTTTTTAAAGTTAGCCAAATCCCATGGAAAAATCCAGTCATCTCACACTGAAATGTGGTGGTCAATGATTTCTTGGCAGCTGATCTGTAGATTTTTGGGGAGCTTGTTGTCCTTTGGCAACGCGGCAAGATAGCGGTCCTCATTGGTGGTATAGACCCTTTTGAGGATGGGGTGGTAATTGCCCATACGTTGAATGATATCCTTGATGAACTCCTCGTGTTGGATGAGGTCGCTGCTGCCCAGATGGAAGATTCCCGTCTTGTTCCGGTTGATGAGATAATGGACCTGCTGGGTGAGCCTGTCATCATTCGTTACATTGATGATGAGGTTGGGAAAGACTTCAATGGGTTCGTTATTGTCCAGAAGGGCCTTGATTTCCCTCACACGGGGCGATTTGTTCCCAAAGACCATGGGTACCCTCAATATGGCGGTCTTTTCCTTGGGCAACCGCATCATCATGTTCTCGATTTTTATCTTGAGCCGGCCAAAGACACTTTCGGACAGCGTCTTGTCATATTCATAGGAAGGGTATTTGCTGTAGGCGTCGAAAACATTGGCGGAAGAGATGAAGTAAAGTTTGGCCTTGCTCTTCATCAAATATTCCATCAAATGCTGATGGGCCTGTATCTGTGCAGGAAAATTGCCGCGTAGGGCAGAAATGATCACATCCGGATGGACTTTTTCCAAAATCTGGAAAATATCGTCCTCTTCCAGGTCATACCTGAAAAATTGCTTGTTGGTAGAGAAGGAACGGTTGGAAAAATAGGTGCCGTAAGTGTCGAAATAGGAGCAGAGTTCTTTATATATGGCATTCCCCACAAATCCGCTCGCCCCCAATATCAGAATCTTCTTTTTCTCCAAAGGCTATCTAGGTATTTTTATAGAAAGGCAACTTCACGATGGTTGCCGGAACTTTGTTGATGCGTATTTTGATATAGATTTTAGTGCCCAAATCGGAATGTGTGGTCGGCACATAACCCAACCCAATTCCTTGCGAAAGGGAGGGCGACATGGTCCCCGAAGTTACCTTGCCGATTTCATTGCCATCCTTGTCCAAAATAGGATAACCGTTTCTGGGGATGCCCCTTTCCTCCATTTGGAAAGCGATGAGTTTTCTTTTGGGCCCCTCTTCTTTTTCCTTGGCCAAGGCCTCGCTGTTCACAAAATCCTTGGTGAACTTGGTGATCCATCCCAATCCGGCCTCGAGGGGAGAAGTGGAGTCGTCAATGTCGTTGCCATACAGGCAATAGCCCATTTCCAAGCGTAAGGTGTCGCGGGCGGCCAATCCGATGGGCTTGATGCCAAAGTTAGCACCGGCCTCCATGACCTTGTCCCATACTTGTTTCACTTCGGAATTTTTGCAGTAGATCTCAAACCCGCCAGAACCAGTATATCCTGTGGCGGAGATGATTACGTAGTCGATACCCGCAAAATCACCTACAACAAAGTTGTAGAAACCGATGGAAGACAGATCCACAGAGGTCAAGGATTGCATGGCCTCCACGGCTTTTGGTCCTTGGATGGCCAACAGGGAGTAGTCGTCGGATAGATTGCGCATATCGGCACCGATTTCCTTGTTGTATTTGGAGATGTGGTTCCAATCTTTTTCAATGTTGGAAGCGTTCACCACCAAAAGGTAGGTTTCTTCCTTGACGCGGTACACGATCAAATCGTCCACGATCCCACCCGTTTCGTTGGGCAAACAGCTGTACTGTGCCTTGCCCACGGTCAGTTTGGAAGCATCGTTGGTGGTCACTTTTTGGATCAGTTCCAGGGCCTTTGGCCCTTCGACCAAAAATTCGCCCATATGCGAAACATCAAATACCCCTACGCCCTTGCGCACGGTTTCGTGTTCAATGTTCACACCTTCATAGGAAACGGGCATGTTGTAGCCCGCAAACGGAACCATTTTTGCACCCAGTGCCTGATGTGTTTCAAAAAGAGCCGTATTTTTCATTTCTACCATTTTTAAAGCATCGCAAATGTATAGAATTAATTAAGGATTCAAATGTTTAAAACTCTTATGATTTCCATAAAATGGAAACACTTTTTTTAATCATACAGTTGTGATATAAAGTTGTATTTTGAGCCAAATATCGATTACATGAAAAAGCTCATCCTAAGCACGTTGTTCTCTATGATGTTGGTTTCCTTGGTAGTGGCCCAAGGAACCCCGACCGATTATCTGTCCGCCGATTTCCACAAGCAAAGAAGGGACGAAGTCCGAAAATTGTTGCCACCCAATACCGCAGTGGTCCTTTTCGCCAATGCCGAAAGAAACCGGGCGAACGACGTGGATTACATTTACCACCAAGACCCCAATTTTTATTATTTGACGGGATACAAGGAACCCAACGCCGTATTGGTCCTGTTCTCCGACCCCCAGACCGACGCGTCGGGCAAACAGTTCAATGAAATCATTTATGTTCAGGAGCGCAATGCCAGGGCAGAGCAGTGGACCGGAAAACGGCTGGGAGTTGAGGGTGTGAAGGAAAAATTGGGCTTCGATATGGTCTATAATGGGAGGGAGTTCGAAAATTTCCCCATTGATTTTGCAAAGTTCGATATCGTCTCCTTTGTGGATTTCAAGAACGATTATCGCGATCAAAGTGGCAATGCCGACCTTTTCGACCTGATAAAGACTTTTAAGAAAAAGGCAAACTACCCTTCGGATTACAATCCCATCAGAAATGAGCTCTATGCCATGATATCTTCGGATGATGGAAGCAAAACGGATGAATTGGTGCAAGCGGTCGAAAGATATTTGACCCGTTTCCCCGATTTGCAGGAGGATGAATTTCTCAATGATTTTGTAAATGCTTCCAACGATGACCTTCGGAAAGAAGTCAAGGACAAGGTGCTGATGGTCCAACAATCCCATAATTTGGACTCCAAGGTACTCCCTATGGTAATGGCCCAATTGAGGGAGACCAAGACCCCTGAAGAAATGAAACTGTTGCGAAAGGCCGTCGAGATTTCCGCTGTGGGGCAAATCGAGGTCATGAAGGCCATGCATCCCAACATGTCGGAGACCGAGATACAAGGTGTCCACGAATATGTCTATAAAAAATATGGGGCCGAATACGAAGGTTACCCATCCATAGTGGGTGGGGGCAACAATGGCTGTATCCTCCATTACATCGAAAACAACAAAATGGAGGTCGGGAACGACCTTGTGCTGATGGACCTTGGAGCGGAATACCATGGTTATACGGCCGATGTGACACGTACCATCCCCGCCAATGGAAAGTTTACCCCAGAACAAAAGGCCATCTATGACATCGTTTACAATGCCCAAGAAGCAGGCATAAAGGCCAGTGTGGTAGGAGCTCCGTTCCAGGCTCCGGGAAGGGCCGCTTATGAGGTGGTGGCCGAAGGTTTGCTGAAACTGGGCATTACCAAGAGTGAAGATGAGACCAAGATCTATTTTCCCCATGGCACCTCCCATTATCTAGGGTTGGATGTCCATGACCAGGGCACTTATGTGCCGTTCAAACCCAATACCGTGATCACTGTGGAGCCCGGCATCTATATTCCGGAAGGCAGTGCTTGCGATAAAAAATGGTGGGGCATTGCCGTGCGCATCGAAGATGATATCCTCATCACAGAAAACGGACCGGTCAATCTATCCGAGATGGCCCCAAGGACCACGGAGGCCATTGAAGCCATGATGAAACAGCCCAGTCCGTTGGACAATTTTAAATTGCCCAAACTGGATTGATTTTAGGCCAGCAAAAATTCCTTTAGTTCTTCGTAGGAGGAAATGATATGAGATTTTTTCTCCCGGTCCATCACTTTTTGGATTTGGGGAGGAATGGCCGGGCTCAAGCCCAAGGTCTCTTCCACCACGTCCAAGAACTTGACGGGATGCGCTGTTTCCAGAAAGATACCAAAGGTATCCGGATGCTTTTTTTGGTACTCCTTCAGACCTAGATACCCCACTGCGCCATGCGGGTCCATAACGTATCCTGTGTTGATGTGGACTTCCTTCATTGCCTTTCGGGTCATTTCGTCAGTGAACGAAGAGGATGATAAGTTTTCACGCAAGGTATCCAAGTCATCTTTGTAGAGGTGCCTGATACGGACAAAGTTGCTCGGGTCGCCCACATCCATGGCATTGGAAATGGTGGCAACGGAGGGCACGGGTTCATAGGTTCCCTTTTCCATGAATTTGGGAACCACGTCGTTCACATTGGTGGAGGCCACGAAATGTTGTACGGGCATCCCCAATTTTTGGGCCACCATGCCTGCGCAGATGTTCCCGAAATTTCCAGAAGGTACCGAAAATGCGATTTCCTTTCCTTTGGATTTCGCCTGTTTGTATGCGAAGAGAAAGTAGAACAGTTGGGGCAGCCATCGGGCCACATTGATGCTATTGGCTGAAGTGAGCTTTTTATGGTCCGTTATTCCCGAATCCAAAAAAGCAGTTTTTACCATACGCTGGCAATCATCAAAGGTGCCGTGTACTTCCATGGCCTCGATATTTTGCCCCAAGGTGGTCAATTGCTTTTCTTGGATGTCGCTCACTTTTCCGCTGGGGTAGAGGATAACGACCTTTACGCCATCAACTCCAAGAAAACCATTGGCAACAGCACCCCCGGTATCCCCCGAAGTGGCCACCAAAACGGTGACATCCTGTTTTTCCCCTTGTGAAAAATAACCTAGGCAATTGGCCATGAAACGTGCGCCCACGTCCTTGAAGGCCATGGTTGGGCCGTGGAAAAGTTCCAAGGTGGCCACATTGTCCTCGATCTCGACCACCGGAAATTCAAAGTCCAAGGTGTTCGCAATGATTTCTTTCAGCACCTCATCAGGAATGTCCTCGTTTACAAATTGATGGATGGCCCTGAAAGCGATCTCATGGTCGGACAGGGATTCAATTTTATCAAAAAAGTCAGGAGGCAATGCATCGATGCGCTCTGGGAAATATAGTCCTTTGTCTGGAGCGATACCTGCAATGACAGCATCTTTAAATGAGGCTTGTATATTTTGGCTGTTTAGGCTGTAGAATTTCACACGAATAAATTTAGATTAATAAACATATTTATATGTGATCGAATTGATTTTATCAGAAGTCGAAGGCATTACGCTGTGGGCAGTCAATTGAAAGGTAAAGGTCATGGGTCTTACGTCTATTTTTCTAATCTCTTATGTCTATTATCTTTACGCCTTGGGCATTTATTTTGGAGATGTGTATGTCAAAATCGATTCCGATGGGTTGGTAGGTTTCCTTCATGGATTGGGCCACTTTTTTGGCATTTTCTTCCCCTTTGCTCAGCGCAAAAATGGAAGGCCCTGAACCGGATATCCCACTTCCAAGTGCCCCGGCCTTGAGTGCGTTGGCCTTGATGTCGTCAAAGGCCGGTATAAGGATGGAACGGATGGGTTCCACGATATGGTCGTGGAGGGAACGCCCGATGAGGTCGTAATCACTTTGGAAAAGACCGGCGATCAATCCACCCAGATTTCCCCATTGTTGGATGCCCTTTTCCAAGGAAATGGTCGTTTTCAGGATTTTCCGGGAATCGGAGGTCTTGACCTCTATCTGCGGATGGATCACGGTGGCATACAATTCGGAAGGGGTGGGGAGGGAAATGATGTCCAATGGATCATAACTCCGTACCAAGGTGAACCCCCCATAAATGGCAGGGGCCACATTGTCGGCATGGGCCACATCACTGGCCAGTTTTTCCCCCTGCATGGCAAATTGTACCAGTTCCAAGTTGGAAAACGGTTTTCCCAGCAGTTCATTCATGGCCCAAACGGCACCTGCGGAGCTTGCCGCGCTGCTGCCGATACCACTTCCCGGTTTTATCCGCTTATCGATTTCTATCTCGAACCCACCGTCGTAATCACTTTTTGCCAAAAGGGCCAGACCAGCAACGCCCGAAACGTTTTTTTCGGTTTCCAGGGGAAGTTCCTGTCCGGTAATTTTAGTAATCCGGATGCCTTTTTCTGTGGTCTTTCTAACGATCATCTCATCGCCAACGGAATCCAGGGCGAGCCCGAGCACATCGAACCCGCATGAAACGTTGGCAATAGTGGCGGGACAGAATATTTTGATTTCTTCCATGGTCAAAAATTTCCGATTCGAATGATATCGGCAAAGATACCCGATGCGGTGACATCGGCACCTGCACCGGCCCCTTTTATGATCATGGGTTGGTTGGGGTAGCGCTCTGTAAAGAACAGCACAATGTTGTCGCTACCTTCCAAATTGTAAAAATCATGTCCCTTTGGGATACTTTGTAAACCTACCTTGGCCTTGCCATCCTCGAACTGGGCCACATATTTCAGCTTACAGTCCCTATTGGCGGCCTCCTTGTACATGGACTGAAAATCGTGCTCATATTTTTTCAAGGACTCAAAAAAGGCATCGTTGGAATTGGTTTCCAAGCTTTCTTTGGGCAAAAAGGATTCGTTTTCAATGCTATCGATATCCAACTGGTGCCCACTTTCCCTGGCCAAGATCAAGATTTTGCGCATCACATCGATACCGCTCAGGTCAATGGTCGGGTCAGGTTCGGTATAGCCCTGTTCCTGGGCCTGTTTCACCACATCGTGAAAGGTGACGGAGTCATTGAAAGTGTTGAACACAAAGTTAAGGCTGCCGGAAAGTACGGCCTGTATCTTTTTCACCTTGTCGCCCGAAGCAATAAGGTGTTTTAGGGTGTCGATGATGGGCAGTCCAGCGCCTACGTTGGTCTCGAAAAGGAAAGGGGCATTGTATTTTTTGGATAGTTCCTTCAGCTCCTTGTAGTAGGTATAGTCCGATGAACACGCAATTTTATTGCAGGTCACTACGGAAATGCTATTTCTAAGGTAATCGGGATAACTTTGTGCCACTTCCAAATTGGCGGTGTTATCCACAAACACGCTATTACGTAGGTTCAGGGATTTCACCAGGTCAAAGAATGCCTGTTTGTCCGCTTTTTCTCCATCAGCCAATAGGCTTTCCCAGTCCTTCAAGGCAATCCCGTTCTCGTCAAAGACCATCTTTCTGGAGTTGCTGATGCCGATGACCCGGATATTGAGTTTGAGCTCTTCCTTCAGGTATTTTTTCTGTTGACGGATCTGTTGAAGGAATTTGGATCCCACATTGCCCACACCCATCACGAATAGGTTGAGCTGTTTGATGTTCTCCTCAAAGAAGGTCTCGTGCAGCGAATTGAGCGCTTTTTTTACATCATCCTTTTTGATGACCGCCGAAATGTTCCGTTCCGATGCGCCTTGGGCGATGGCCCTGATGTTCACATTGTTCTTGCCCAATGTGCTGAACATTTTACCGCTCAGACCTTGGTGGCTTTTCATATTGTCGCCCACCAATGCCACAATGGTAAGATCTTTTTCAACGATCACGGGTTTTATCTTCTTGCTGGAGATTTCATAGGCAAAGGTGTCGTTCACCGCCTCGGCGGCCACATCAACATCCTCATCCGCAATGCCCACACAGATGGAATGTTCGGAAGAAGCCTGGGTGATCAGCACAATGCTGATGTTTTTGAGCGAAAGGGTCTCAAAGAAACGCTTGGAGATTCCAGGGATACCGATCATGCCCGGCCCTTCGAGGGACAAAAGGCTGATGTTGCCCACATGGCTGATGCCACGGACCGTCTTTCCATTACCATTATTGTTTTTGGCGATCAACGTGCCCGGATTCTCGGGCTCAAAGGTGTTTTTGATGGCAATGGGAATCTCTTTGCCCAAAACGGGTTGGATGGTGGGCGGGTAGAGCACCTTAGCTCCAAAATGAGAAAGTTCCATGGCCTCTTCGTAGCTGATGTGCGATACACATTTGGCCTGCTTCACCAGTTTGGGATTGGCCGTGTACATACCGCTCACATCGGTCCAGATTTCTAGGAGACTCACCTGTTGTGCCGCTGCGAGTATGGCCGCGGTATAATCGGAACCGCCCCTGCCCAAAGTGGTGGAATTGCCCGATTTGCTCGATGCCACAAACCCGGGAAGTACCGTGATCTTATGTGCATTCACACTAAAAAAGGCATTGCAATTGGCATTGGTCTTCTCAAAATCTACATTGGCCTTGCCATAGTTGTTGTCCGTGATGATGAGTTCGCGGCTGTCCTTGAAAGCGGCATCCAATCCTTCGGATTTGAAAAATTCGCTGATGATATAGGAAGAGAGCAACTCACCATAGCTTACGATCTTGTCCGAGAGTTTCGGGGTGAGCTCACCGATCAAAAAAGATCCTTCCAACAGGGTTTCCAAGGTGTTGAGGTCGCTCTTTACCTTGCTCAATACGGTGCTCTGTGCGCGGACTGGGACAAGTTCCCTGATGGCGGAAATGTGCCTGTCCTCGATTTGCTTTAGGGATTCTTTATAAGCGGGGTCTTGGTTGGATGCCAAACGGGAAGTGTCCAACAAAAGGTCGGTAATGCCCCCGAATGCGGAGACCACGACCGCTATCTGTTCACTGTTGTTTTTTTCGACAATGGATTTGACTTTGCGAATATTGTCTGGATTGGCTACGGAAGTGCCACCAAATTTTAAGATTTTCATGATGAAAAATACTGTTGTACTAAATTATTGAAAAGAGTAAAAAAACGGACGGATGATATATAGCAGACTTACCCCAAAGGGGTGGTAATGGTAATGGTGAAGATAGATGAAAGTGATTTCATCTGTTTGGGTTCCATATCCGTTTGTTTTATCTGCATTATGCTGTAATGAGGTGATAAAAGTAGTACATTTGGTTGCTTCATCAAATCCTTTGTGATGTTTTTTGCGAAATCCTCACGAATGACCAATATTTTTTGCTGAATGAAAATTTTTTCCGCGTCTCAAATCTATCAAGCTGACAAATCGACAATAGAAAAGCAACAGATTTCCAGTGACATACTCATGGAACGTGCCGCCACGCAGCTGTTCGAATGGATCCATTCCCGTTTGAGGGGCACGAAGGTAAAGATCCAACTGTTCTGTGGGATAGGGAACAATGGTGGGGATGGCATGGCGCTTGCACGGCTATTGCTGGAACACGACTATTCCATCAAGGTTTATGTGGTCAATTATAGTGAAAAGCGTTCCGATGATTTTCTTTTGAACCTTGGCCGGTTGAAGGAGCAAAAGCTGTGGCCCGATTTCTTGAATGCAGAAAGTGACCTGCCCGAAATCTCCCCGGACGACATTGTGGTGGATGCCATTTTTGGAATTGGACTGAACCGACCCCCAGATGAATGGGTGGGCCAGTTGATCCAGCATATCAATGAGTCACGCGCCTTTGTACTGGCGGTGGATATTCCATCGGGGCTGCCTTCGGACAGATCCCCTTGGAACCCTTCGCATGTGATCCAGGGCAGTTATGTGTTGAGTTTTCAGGTGCCCAAGTTGGTTTTCTTTCTCCCGGGAACAGGTGTTTACATCAACCAGTGGGAGTTATTGGACATTGGCCTGGACGAAGAGGTCCTGCAGAAAACAGAAACGGATTTTGAACTAATTGGCAGGCCGGAAGTATTGCCCATATACCGCCCCCGACTCAAGTTTTCCCATAAGGGAACGTACGGACATTCCGTGATCATTGGCGGAAGTTATGGTAAAATAGGTGCGGTGCAACTGGCAAGCAATGCTTGTTTGACCGTAGGAAGCGGTCTAGTGACGGCCTTCATACCCAAATGCGGATATGATGCTTTGCAAACTGCAGTGCCTGAAGTAATGGTCTTGACAGGTTCCAGGGAGAAGAACATCTCAGGCATTGAGATTCCCTTTGAACCCACTGCGGTCGGTATCGGTATGGGAATCGGTCTGGACGATGATACGGTTTCTGCCTTTGGAACCTTCCTGAAAGAGATGGAAAGGCCCATGGTCATCGATGCCGATGGATTGAACATTCTGGCCAAGCATCCGGAAATGTTACGGGACATCCCGGAACTTTCTGTCCTTACGCCCCATCCCAAGGAGTTCGAACGGTTGGTGGGGAAATGGAAGGACGATTTTGAGAAATTGGAGAAGACCATGGCTTTTTCCACTAAGCATAATGTAGTGGTCGTCATCAAAGGGGCACATACCATTACAGTGTACAAAGGGAAAGGCTATGTGAACACCACAGGCAATCCGGGTATGGCCACGGCTGGCAGTGGGGATGTATTGACCGGAATGATCACTGGGTTGATATCGCAAGGGTACCTCCCTTTGCAAGCGGCCATCTTTGGCGTCTATCTACATGGGCTGGCGGGCGATGTCTGTGCTTCCAAAAATGGATATGAGGCCGTGAAGGCTTCCGGGATTGTGGAACATATAGGAAGTGCCTACATAGAACTGCTACGGCAACCAGAGGCGGAAAAAAGTGATAATACCTAACCTTTGTCCTTTCCTTTCCCGTTTTTGAGCTTCTTTTTTACCCAGGCCAGCGCATTGTCAAACTCGATGAAGAACTCCATACTCTTCTTGTAGAACAACTTTTCTATCTTGAAGTTGTGCATATCAATCTCTTTCTTGGAGACTATGGCAAAGGCTTTGAGATTGTCCAGTCCTCTCAAGTAATTATAGATGGTTGGATCTATGGCATAGGAATTTTTTCGCAGACTGATATATCCAAAGTCCTGGTCCCGAAAATGGATTTCCGAAATACCAATGATCTGGTAGGCCCTTTCCAAAGTGACGGTGGCCCCTTCATCGAAATTGGCCACCATGTAATTATCAAAAACTTGGACCATTCCGATGTCCAAGTGGTATTCGCGTACAACGACGGTCTTCTTTGTAGAAGTGAATTTCATCCCCAAGTGTAGTTATAGTGTCTCAAGAACGAAAATATATGGAAAGCCGAGGGGCAGGAAAAATACTAGATTAAACGCTCAAATATCGTTTGTACGGTAAAATGCCATAAAAAAAAGCTGGCCAATGGCCAGCTTTGTATGTGGAGCATGCGTTGTTGCTACTCGGTTTCGGGTGACTTTTCAGTCTTCTTGATTTTCATGGTGAGTTCTTCCTTTTTCTCGTCCAGGTCCATAAAAATACTGTCCCCTTCCTCGAGCTTGGAGTTCACGATCTCTCCGGCAAGCACATCCTCGATATATTTTTGGATGGCCCGCTTCAAAGGTCTTGCACCATATTGCTTGTCAAAACCTTTGTCGGCAATATAATCTTTTGCCTTGTTGGAAAGGCTCAGGTCATAACCAATGTCCTTGATCCTACGATAGAGCTTGTTCAGTTCAATATCAATGATCTTGTGGATGTCCTCCCTTTCCAACGGATTGAAGACGATCACATCATCTATCCTGTTCAAAAATTCTGGGGCAAAGGCTTTCTTGAGCGCACTCTCTATGACACTCTTCTGATGGGTGTCTTCCTGTGCCTTTTTGGCAGCCGTACCAAATCCGACGCCTTGACCAAAATCCTTCAACTGACGGGCCCCAATATTGGAGGTCATGATGATGATGGTGTTCCTGAAATCGATCTTGCGTCCAAGGCTGTCGGTCAAGAACCCATCGTCCAACACCTGCAAAAGCATGTTGAACACATCTGGATGGGCCTTTTCCACTTCATCCAAAAGGATGACGGAATAGGGCTTGCGACGTACCTTTTCGGTCAGCTGTCCACCTTCTTCATAACCCACATACCCGGGAGGTGCACCCACCAATCTGGATATGGCGAATTTTTCCATGTATTCGCTCATGTCTATTCGGATGAGGGCATCTTCCGAATCGAAAAGTTCCTTGGCCAAAATTTTGGCCAACTGCGTTTTTCCGACCCCCGTCTGTCCCAAAAAGATAAAGGAACCAATAGGTTTGTTGGGATCTTTTAGTCCGGCGCGGTTACGTTGGATGGCCTTGGCCACTTTGGCCACGGCTTCGTCCTGCCCGATTACGAAACCTTTGATCAAATCGGGCAATTTGGCCAATTTGTTGCTTTCGGTCTGTGCAATTCGGTTCACGGGGATGCCGCTCATCATGGAAACCACATCGGCCACGTTGTCCTCGGTCACGGTTTCCCTGTGGAGCTTGCTTTCCTCTTCCCAACGTTCCTGGGCGGCGGCCAAATCTTTCTCCAGACGTTTTTCATCGTCACGGAGCTTGGCGGCCTCTTCGTACTTCTGTTTTTTGACCACGCTGTTCTTCAGTTCGCGCACATCTTCCAACTGGCTTTCCAGTTCCAAAATCTGTTTGGGCACGTCCATGTTCACAATGTGCACGCGGGAACCTGCCTCATCGAGTGCATCGATGGCCTTGTCCGGCAAAAAGCGGTCCGTCATGTATCTATTGGTCAATTTTACACAGGCAACAATGGCCTCATCGGTGTAGTTGACGTTGTGGTGATCTTCGTACTTGCCTTTGATGTTCATCAAAATTTCGATGGTCTCCTCCACAGAAGTGGGTTCCACCATCACTTTTTGGAAACGGCGTTCCAAGGCACCGTCTTTTTCAATGTATTGTCTGTACTCGTCAAGGGTCGTTGCACCGATACATTGGATCTCGCCCCTTGCCAAGGCAGGTTTGAACATGTTCGAGGCATCCAGACTTCCTGTGGCACCTCCGGCCCCGACAATGGTATGGATCTCGTCAATGAACAAAATGATGTCATCGTTTTTCTCCAGTTCGTTCATTACCGCTTTCATGCGCTCCTCAAACTGGCCACGGTATTTGGTCCCGGCCACCAATGAGGCAAGGTCCAAGGTGACCACACGCTTGTTGTACAGGATGCGAGAAACTTTTTTGTTGATAATGCGCAGCGCCAATCCTTCGGCGATGGCACTTTTACCCACACCGGGCTCGCCAATGAGCAGTGGGTTGTTCTTTTTCCTTCGGCTCAATATCTGGGAGACGCGCTCGATTTCCTTTTCGCGGCCCACCACGGGATCCAGTTTGTTGTCCTCGGCCAAACGGGTGAGGTCACGGCCAAAGTTGTCCAGCACAGGCGTCTTGGATTTCTTGCTGCCCTTTTGTCCGGGATTGGACCCGAAGGTGCTTTCTTTTCCATCACCCACATCATCGGCATCTCCTGGAAAGGATTCCGCCTGTGGAGAATCTATATAGTCATCGTCACTGGTGATCATGGATTTGAACTGTTCTTTGACATTGTCGTAATCCACTTTCAATTTGTGCAGCAATTTGGTTGTGGGATCGTTCTCGTTCCTAAGGATGCAGAGCAATAGGTGCGCCGTATTGATGGAAGAACTTTGAAAAAGCTTTGCTTCCAAAAAAGTGGTCTTCAACGCACGCTCGGCCTGTCGGGTTAGGTGCAGGTTCTTTTTATCCTTTTGAACAGTTCCCGAGTTCGGATTGGCAGGGCTCAGGATTTCCACCTTTCTGCGAAGGTGTTCCAGATCCACATCCAATGCGTCCAATATGTTGATGGCCTTGCCATTTCCATCTCTCAAAAGACCCAGCATCAAGTGTTCCGTTCCAATGAAATCATGGCCCAATCGCAGGGCCTCCTCCTTGCTGTATGCTATAACGTCTTTTACTCTTGGGGAAAAATTATCGTCCATAGGTTTCTTTTTCAGCAATTAAAATTAATAAAAGTATTGTTACATAGGTCAAATACCGTACCCATATTCGACAAACTAGTGGGAAATGTCGGAATAAGGCGACTTTTCTTACCGATTTAACATAGCTTTATTACTGTAGGGTGACCCGTAGGAAACTGTTGATAATTTTTTTAATAAAGTAAGCGTCCAGGGCTGTAAAAGCTCCTATTTTCTGTATATTGCCATGATATTTTAACCACAAAAAACAATAAGATTTTAGCATGGCTGAAGGAGAAAAGTTAATTCCTATCAACATTGAGGATGAGATGAAATCTGCCTACATCGATTACTCGATGTCGGTCATTGTGTCACGTGCCCTGCCAGATGTTCGGGACGGGCTCAAGCCAGTTCACCGAAGAGTGCTCTTCGGGATGCACGAACTGGGCGTTAGATCTACAAGTGCACATAAAAAATCTGCCCGTATCGTAGGGGAGGTTTTGGGTAAATACCACCCCCATGGGGATACTTCCGTCTATGACACCATGGTGCGTATGGCCCAGGAGTGGAGCCTTAGGTATATGCTCATCGATGGTCAAGGAAACTTTGGTTCCGTGGATGGCGATAGCCCAGCGGCCATGCGTTATACCGAGGCCCGAATGCGGAAGATTGCAGACGAGATGTTGGCCGATATCGAAAAGGATACCGTGGACCATCAGCTCAATTTCGATGATTCCCTCCAAGAACCCACCGTTCTTCCCACCCGTGTTCCAAACCTGTTGGTGAACGGGGCTTCGGGTATTGCCGTGGGTATGGCGACCAATATGCCGCCCCACAACCTGTCCGAAGTGGTGGACGGGACCATTGCCTATATCGACAACCATGATATTGAGATAGATGAGCTGATCACCCATATCAAAGCTCCCGATTTCCCGACCGGAGGAATCATTTATGGGTACGAAGGGGTAAAAGAAGCTTTCCATACCGGAAAGGGCCGTGTGGTGATGCGTGCCAAGGCTTCGTTTGAAGAGGTACAGGGCAGGGAATGCATCATCGTGACCGAGATACCCTACCAAGTGAACAAGGCGGACATGATCAAAAAGACCGCCGATCTTGTAAACGAAAAGAAAATCGAAGGAATTGCATCTATCCGAGATGAATCGGATAGAAAGGGAATGCGTATCGTTTATATCCTTAAGCGGGACGCCATCCCCAATATTGTACTGAACACATTGTACAAGTACACGGCCCTCCAGTCGTCATTTAGTGTCAACAACATTGCGCTGGTCAAAGGTAGGCCGCAATTGTTGAACCTGAAGGAGATCATACACCACTTTGTGGAACATAGGCACGAGGTGGTGGTGCGCAGGACCACATATGAACTGAAGAAGGCCGAGGAGCGGGAGCACATCTTGCAAGGGCTTATCATTGCATCGGATAATATCGATGAGGTGATTGCCATTATCCGAGGTTCTTCCAATGTGGACGAGGCACGGACCAATTTGATGGAACGTTTCAAACTGTCCGAGATACAGGCCAAGGCCATCGTGGAGATGCGTTTGCGCCAATTGACAGGATTGGAGCAGGACAAACTCCGTGAAGAGTACGAAGAATTGTTGAAGACCATCGAAGACCTGAAGGACATTCTTGCCAAAAAAGAGCGCAGGATGCAGATCATCAAGGAAGAATTGATGGAGATCAAGGAAAAATATGGTGACGAAAGAAGATCGGAGATCAACTATGCGGGCGGAGACCTTAGCATAGAGGATATGATCCCCGATGAGCAAGTGGTGATCACCATTTCCCATGCGGGTTATATCAAAAGGACCTCACTTTCGGAATACAAGACCCAAAACAGGGGAGGTGTGGGCCAAAAGGCATCGTCCACCCGAAATGAGGATTTCCTGGAGCATTTGTTCGTGGGGACGAACCACCAGTACATGTTGTTCTTCACCCAAAAAGGAAAATGTTTCTGGATGCGTGTCTATGAAATCCCCGAAGGAAGTAGGACTTCCAAAGGAAGGGCCATCCAGAATCTGATCAACATAGAGATGGACGACAAGGTCAAGGCGTTCATCTGTACGCAGGACCTTAAGGACGAGGATTATGTGAACAGTCACTATGTGATCATGGCCACCAAAAAAGGAATCGTGAAGAAGACCTCTTTGGAACAATATTCACGACCTAGACAAAATGGTATCAATGCCATAACGGTCCGGGACGATGATGAATTGTTGGAAGCCAAGTTGACCACGGGTACCAGCCAGATATTCCTTGGATTGAAATCAGGGAAGGCCATCCGTTTTGAGGAAAGCAAGACCCGACCAATGGGTAGAAACGCTTCCGGTGTTCGCGGGATTACCTTGGCAGACGATAAGGATGAAGTGATCGGGATGGTTTCCGTGCACAATATGGAAGAGGATATCCTCGTGGTTTCCGAAAATGGGTATGGCAAGCGTTCCACAATCGAAGACTACAGGATCACCAACCGGGGAGGAAAGGGTGTGAAGACCATTTCCATCACCAGTAAAACGGGAGGTCTTGTGGCCATAAAGAATGTGACCGATACCGACGACCTCATGATCATTAACAAGTCTGGGATAGCCATACGGATGAGCGTCGAAGATCTCAGGGTGATGGGAAGGGCCACACAAGGGGTACGTCTGATCAATCTAAGGGACGGTGACTCCATTGCAGCGGTCGCCAAGGTCATGAAAGAGGACGACCCTGTGGAAGAAACCGATATCCTTGATATTGAGGTGAAAGGGGAAGATGGCACGGCGATTGATAACGATAACGAGAATAATTAATAAACACAAACACTAAATAATTACATTTTTGACATGAAGACTAGAATTTTAATACTACTTGCCATTGGGGTTTCAGCTATGGGTTTTTCCCAGAAGGATGAAATCAAGGATGCAGAAAAAGCCCTGAAAGATGGTGATGCGGCAGCGGCAAAAACCGCGCTGGACAGAGCAGCCTCCACCATTGATGCAGCAGATGAGAAACTTCAGGCACAGTACTATGCCGTAAAGGGGAACGTCTATTCCGATTTGGCCAAAAAAGGGGATGCTTCCGCTTTTGAGCCAGCCATCGAAGCCTATAACAAAGTTATTTCCGTTGAAGAGGCCAGTGGGAAATCAAAATATACCCCAGTGGCGCAGGAGAAATTGTCCCAAATGACAGCAGATCTTGTGAATGCTGCCGTTGAGGACAACAACAACCAAAAATTCAGCGAGGCTGCCGAAAAACTCTACATGGGTTACAAATTGAGTCCACAGGACACCATTTATCTATATTATGCTGCCAGCAGCGCGGTAAATGGACAGAATTACGAAAAAGCCTTGGATTACTACAATGAGCTCAAGGAATTGAACTATGACGGTAGCGGGGTCACCTACACTGCGGTCAATATCGAAACCGGGGAAACAGAGACCATGGACAAGGCTACCCGCGACCTGTATGTGAAAGCCGGTACCCACAAAGATCCCAAAGAAGAAAAAAGTCCGTCCAAAAAACCAGAGATCGTAAAGAACATTGCACTGATCTACCAACAATTGGGTGACAGCGAAAAGGCTTTGGCAGCTTATGCAGATGCCAGGGCAGAAAACCCAGAGGATGTAAACCTGATATTGGGAGAGGCCAACCTGCACTACACTTTGGGCGATAAGGAAAAATTCAAGGAATTGATGGGGGAAGCCTCGGCAATGGCACCCGACAATCCCGACTTGCTCTACAATATTGGAGTCATCAATATGGAACAGGGCAACTTGGATGCCGCAAGGGATGCTTATAAAAAGGCTTTGGCCATCGATCCTGGATATATCAATGCGCTATTGAACCTTTCAACCACTTATGTGAATGAGGGCAACGGTCTGATCGATGAAATGAACGCCTTGGGAAGCTCTAAAGCGGACATCGCCAAATATGACCAATTGAAGGAGAAAAAAGACAGTCTTTTCAAAGAAGGAGCTGTGGTGTTGGAAGATGCACTGAAAACAAATCCTGATAACCAAAGTATCCTGACCCAGTTGAAGAATATCTACGGGGCTTTGGGAGACACCGAAAACTTTATGAGGATCAAAAAGCTGTTGGGAGAATAATCCATCCCCGAAAACCCAAACAAAAGCCCCAGAACTCTGGGGCTTTTTTTATATGATTTTTTTGATGACCCTTAATTTGTGGGTGTACAACTTTTCTTGGGTGTTGAAAATCCCCGTGTGGTCCAGACGATCGATACGCACATGGCCGTTCACATGGATGATGTGATTGTCCTTCAATATAATTCCAACGTGGTCGATGATGCCATCTTGGTCGTCAAAAAAGGCAAGGTCCCCAGGCTCACTTTCCTCAATAAAGCTTAGAGCTTCCCCTTGTTTTGACTGTCTTTCAGCCTTTCGTTCCAAGGCATGTCCGTTTATTTTGTACACCATTTGGGTAAAACCGGAACAATCTGTGCCAAATGGGGTCTTTCCGCCGGCCAAATAAGGCGCTTTTAAATACATAAAAGCGGTGTCCACCAAATTTTCCTTTGGATTGATTTCTTCCACATAGCTCCCCTCGAAGGAATGGTTCATCAGGGAAGAGGAACCCACCATGGACCCCAACAGGATCGGAAGCAACATACCATCGTCCGTACAAATGTGCGAAATGATGTCGGAAGATGTTTTTTTGTTCTTGTCCGAGTCCAATTGTTGGTACGCATCCTCGGAAATCAGATATATCTGGTTGTTGGCGACCCAACCTTCATAATTGTCATGGGCCACCCTTATCTTGCTCCACTTTTTTCTGTGCTCCAAGACCTTGAAATGTTCACCGTACAAAAGTTGTGAGGACATTTCAGAAGCATCATCGGGAATTGTTCTAATGGGAACAATGCTCAGTGGACAAATTCCATATTGCATTTATAGTAGATTGAATCGCTAATATCTTTCCAAAACAATTGCCGAAGCACCGCCACCACCATTGCAAATGGCCGCCGCTCCCAATTTGGCATTGTTCTGTTCCAATATGTTCAGTAATGTTATGGTGATCCTGGCGCCGGAGCAGCCCAATGGATGTCCGAGGGACACGGCACCTCCGTTCACGTTGACGTTGGAAGCGTCCAACCCAAGAAGTTTCATGTTGGCCAATCCCACTACGGAGAAAGCCTCGTTGAATTCAAAATAATCAATATCTTCGATGGAGACGCTGGCCCTATCCAATGCTTTGGGAAGCGCTTTTGCCGGAGCGGTTGTGAACCATTCGGGCTCGTGGGCAGCATCAGCATATCCCTTGATGGATGCAAGGGGTTTCAGGCCCAGTTCCTTTGCTTTTTCCTCGCTCATGAGCACCACCGCTGCTGCTCCATCATTTATAGTGGAAGCATTGGCGGCAGTGACCGTGCCTTCTTTCGTGAAAGCGGGACGGAGCGATGGAATTTTGTCCAATTTCACGTTTTTGTATTCTTCATCCTCAGTGACCACTATGGGCTCACCCCTTCGTTGGGGCACCTCCACGGGAACAACTTCATTGTTGAACTTTCCTGTCTTCCATGCCTCCGCAGATCTTTGGTATGACTGGATGGCGTAGGCATCTTGGTCTTCTCGGCTGAATTCATATTTGGTGGCACATGCATCGGCACAGACCCCCATGGCATTTTGGTCGTAAGCATCCACAAGGCCATCCTTTTGCATGCCATCGAGCAATGTGGAAGGACCAAACTTGGTCTCGCTCCTCAAATAGGCATAATGGGGGATAAGGCTCATATTTTCCATACCTCCCGCCACTACAATCGAATTTTCGCCCAGCGCGATGGATTGGGCCGCCTGCATGATGGATTTCATTCCAGAGGCACATACCTTGTTCACCGTGGTGCAGGGAACGGTATTCGGGATACCGGCATAAATGGCCGCCTGTCTTGCAGGAGCCTGTCCTGTACCGGCCTGGACCACGTTCCCCATCAGCACTTCCTCTACCAGTTCGGGCTTCAGGTTGATTTTGTCCAGGGCACCTTTAATGGCCACGGCCCCTAATCTGGGTGCAGGAACAGTGGAAAGTGACCCCATAAAGCTCCCGATCGGGGTTCTGGCGGCTGAAACGATTACGACTTTTTTCATCTGTTTGAAATTTTATAATCATTTAAAAAAGAAGTAATTACAAACTTTCAAATAGATGTAACCACTTCGTTTTCACATAAACTTATTTTAATCATGTCTTTATGGTGTGCTTAAAAAAGTTTATGCTCATTTCATATGTGCATGTTTACTTTTGCGAAAATACTAAATTTAAATGCAAAGCTATAAAAGGGCACAACCCCTAAACCTTAATTATAATTTTCTATTTTTGATATTGACAGCTCTACGCTATGGGAAAAACTTTGGACAATGTTTATAAACACCAATCACTGGCCTACAAGTATTTTCTCTATGTTGTCTCCATTGCCTTGATCGTTTTCTTTTTTCCGAAGGGAGGAAAGTTCAAGTATGATTTTCAGAAAGGAAAGCCTTGGCAATATGAGAACCTATACGCCCCCATCGATTTTTCCATTCAAAAGTCCCAAGAGGAAATAGCAGAAGAGCAGCTCAAGATCCGCAACAGCAAGACCGACTACTATGCCTATGATGCCGATGTGGTCGCAAATGTAAGGGAGGAAGTGGAAAAGGGGCTGGGTGCCATGTTTTCTTCAAGGGAAAGACAAGCACTCTGGGATCTGGCCAACGAGGTGATAGATGAGGTATATGGAGTAGGGGTCTTTCAGGATGTGCCACAGGCCAAATCCATTGTGGTGGTAAAGAACAATGAGGCTTTGCCCTTGGGGAGCAACGGTTATTTGAATGTGGAAAGGGCCAGGCAAAAGGTAGCTGATATTTTCTCGGACAAAGATGCTTCAGCAGCTGGCAGCGCCGTAGGATTGGTGCAAAGGAACATAAGGCCCAATCTGTTCCATGATCGGTCTTTGACTGAAAGTGCATTGAACGATGAACTCTCCAAAATTTCCTATACGAGGGGAGAAGTGCTCCAAGGAAAACTCATCATTGCAAAGGGAGAGATCGTGGAGGCAGAGGATTTTAAAGTCCTCAACTCGCTTAGGGATGAATATGAATCTGAACTGTGGAGAGGGAACAATTACTATTTCATCCTGCTGGGATATATCATCTTGGTGGCTCTGGTGCTGGTCATGCTCTTTCTCTTCTTGAAACGTTACCGGAACGATATTTTCAAGAACAACAACAAGGTCACCTTCATTTTTTTCAACATCCTGCTCATGGTCATTGCCACGACCTTGATGGTGAAAAATTATGAGAACTATGTGTATGTGGTACCATTGTGTATCCTCCCCCTGGTGCTCAAGAACTTTTTTGATGCAAGGTTGGGCCTTTTTGTCCATGTACTGACGGTGCTTATCCTTGGTTTTGTGGTGCCCAACAGTTTTGAATATATTTTTCTACAGATCATAGCGGGAATTGTGACCATATTGACTGCATCGGAACTCTATAAAAGGGCCAACCTTTTCATTTCGGTGGGGCAGATCACTTTGGTCTATATCATTGGCTATTTCGCGTTCCATGCCATACATGAGGGCAATCTGGACAATGTCGAATGGATCTTGTTCGGGGTTTTTGTCCTGAACGGACTGTTGACCCTATTTGCCCAGCCCTTGATCTATATGTTCGAAAAACTGTTTGGACTCATATCCGATGTTTCATTGCTGGAACTTTCCGATACCAATTCCAAGTTGCTCAAAGAATTGTCCGACAAGGCCCCTGGAACCTTCCATCATTCCTTACAAGTGGCGAACCTTGCAGAAGCGGCCGCCAATGAGATCGGGGCCAATGCGATGTTGGTAAGGGTAGGCGCCCTTTACCATGACATCGGCAAAATGGAAAATCCCATGTACTTCACTGAAAACCAGATCACCAACGTGAATCCGCATGACGATCTGCCACCCATGGAAAGTGCAAAGATCATCATAGACCACGTCATCAATGGCATCGAAATTGCCCGTAGGAACAATTTGCCCGACCGTATTATAGATTTTATCCGCACCCACCATGGGACTACCTTGGTCTATTATTTTTATAAAAAGCAGCAAGAATTGGACAGGGAGGTGGACGAAGACGACTTCAGGTATCCCGGACCAATCCCTTTTTCCAGGGAAACAGCTATCCTGATGATGTCAGATGCTGTCGAGGCCGCCTCAAAAAGTTTGAAAAGTCCAACCTTTGTGGTCATAGATGAGTTTGTGGAAAAAATTGTCAAGGGACAGATGCAGACCAACCAATTTTTGAATGCCAACATTACCCTGAAAGAAATAGAAATGGTGAAGAAAGTCTTAAAGCAAAAGCTGACCAATGTTTACCATTTGCGGGTGGAATACCCTGAATAGCAAGAGCGAACGGATTGTTGCATTAAAAAAGTGGAAAAATAGTTGCTATCTATTGGATGAAAAGGTACATTTGCATCCGCATTTTTGGAGTGCACGTTCAGGAAAAAAATAATAGGAGAGGTGCCGGAGTGGTAACGGAGCAGATTGCTAATCTGTCGACGGGTAACCGTCGCCTGGGTTCGAGTCCCAGTCTCTCCGCTTTTCCCTACTAACAGTTCGGGGTGTTGCACCTCGACAGGCTCGGTATAAACTCCGCCCGAGCGAGCTACTTAAACAGTGGCGTTTTTTTGGAGTTTGAAATTTAGAATTTTTTCAGCTAATAGGCTGTATTTCGGGGTGTAGCGTAGCCCGGTTATCGCGCCTGCTTTGGGAGCAGGAGGCCGCAGGTTCGAATCCTGCCACCCCGACTTAACTTATTTAAATAAAATCAAAACACTGTTAATCTCATGATTTTCAGTGTTTTGTGTTTTTAGGCATATCATCTAAAATCAATTAAAACCATCTAAAATCATATAAAGCGTGTTCCTATCGGGAGCAGAATATTACAATTTATATTGTAATTTTAGATGACTTTTGAAGCGTTTTGCTTGTGTTTTGACTTTCACGGTATTAACAGTTTAAAACATTGCAACATGCAGAAAAACAATCGCTTAACAATCAATTTCTTTACTAGAAAGCATAAGGTTCAATCCGAGAATCGAATTATCTATTGTAGGATCACCATCGATGGAGAGCGCACTGATTTTAGTATAAATCGGGAAATCAAAACCAATTTATGGGACAATAGCCGTAAAAGGGGCAAGGGATTTTCCAATTATGTCATCTCCCTTAACAAGTACCTGGATCAAATTTATACGGGTTTACATGAGGCCCATAGGCTATTGATGGCAGAAGATAAGGTAATCACCCCTTTGGCCATAAAAGCAAGGTTCTTTGGGGAAGATGATGGGGGCAAGACCTTGAAACAATTGATTGCCTATCATAATGGGACCATGCATACCTCATTACGCCCCGGAACCAGGAAGAACTACCATATTACAGAAAGGTGCATAAACCTATTTTTAAGAGAGGAATATGGGGTGGAGGACATTAAGCTCAAAAAATTGAATTACCGTTTTATATCGGACTTTGAGCAGTACCTAAGAAAGTACAGGCCGTCCACACGGACCAAATGCACAAATAACGGAGCCATGAAACACATGGAACGGCTTAAGAAAATGTCGAGGTTGGCCGTGCGGTTGGAATGGATCTCAAAGGATCCCTTTGAGAACTATAAACTGCATTTTGTCAAAACCCAAAGGGAACATTTGACGAAAAGGGAACTTGGACTTATTGAAGAAACCAGTTTTACAAAACAAGGCGTTGAAAGGACTAAGGATGTATTCCTCTTTTCTTGTTATACGGGCCTATCCTACATTGACGTAAAAGCACTGTCTCCCGACAATGTTATCAAAGGAATAGATGGTAATGACTGGTTGTTCACCAAAAGGACAAAGACCGATGAGCGGCTCAAAATACCACTGCTGCCTCAAGCAAGGGAAATCATCAAGAAATATGAGGGGTCATCGGAAAGGAAAATAAAAAATACCCTTTTACCTGTTTTCAGCAACCAGAAGGTCAATTTTTATCTTAAGGAGATCAGTAAAGCCTGTGGAATCCATAAAAGAATCACATTCCATACAGCAAGGCACACTTTTGCAACAACGGTAACACTGTCCAACGGTGTTCCGATTGAAACAGTTTCAAAGTTGTTGGGTCATACCAAATTGTCAACTACCCAGATATATGCTAGGGTCTTAGAAAAGAAAGTTAGTGAAGATATGAGGATATTGGTTGAAAAAATGGGGGGCAAGTAAAGCTTTCCAGTAAGAATTAATCAAATTCATCGATTTTATTACATTTTAGGAGTATATATGGATGAGCCGGATGGTTGAGACCACCAACAACGGAAAATTTGAGCCATCCAATATTTGGTAGTAGTGATTTGAAATTCAGATTTTTGTGTCATGTTGGAATGTGCTCAATTTTATCCGGCGAAGGTGGTGTTCTATGTCCTGCGTTTCCATATTTATCGAGTCGCTTGTCTTTTTGATAAAAAAGTACTGCAAAGGAATTTTACATTTTTTGGATATCGACTTGATGCCTTTTACATTGATTTTAATTGAATATAAATGAAACCTAATAAAACAAAAAAACCTGTAAATCAGTAATTTATATGTTTGTTGTTGTGTTTTGATGGTGTTTTAGTGGAGATTAGGGTTTCAAGCCCTTTAAAATTTTGTGCTCACCGAATAGGTCACTTTTTTTGACATGAGTATATAAAGTGCAGGTTATTAAATGGTTACATATAATTTTAACCTTTATCCGTAGGCAATAGAGAATTTATTCTATTCCGTATGTAAGTTGATTGCAAAAAATATAGGAGGTTGGATTCAGATTCCCATCATTTATGTCGCTAATTATAAATTCTATCGTACCGATTATTAAGCAGATCAATATATAATCCTTTCATATCCTTGGATAAAAAGGAACTGTCCACCCATCTTAAGGCATCCTTTTTCCGTTTCAAAAATCTTTTGAAAACACCTTGTACCTGTTTTTCTGTCAGCCCCATATTTCTTCCAAGTTTTTCAAAATGCATACGCTTCAAATTACTTTTCTTGCCTTGCAAGGTCAACGCTAGCTCTTCCTTATCCTCAGGATTGACAATTGATACATTGAGCAGGTCATAAGCAGGGGAAAGTATCCATCCGGATGAGGAGTGTATCATGGAAAAATTCTTAAGGTGCATATCGTTGTTTCCCGTTAAAAAACTGAACAGGGTCAGTTCAAATAGGAAAATCATATCCAACAAAGTATTGGCAGAATGTTGCTTTAAGGCTTTTCCAACCTTTTCCATGGAGCTCTTATATTTATCAAAAGCCTCTGTTATTTGGAACATGTCGAGCATATGGATCTTATGGCCTTCATCAGTTCTATCAATCCGTTTGGTGATATAGGAAATTTCTCCGGATTTCAGGCGTATTAGGCTGGATGGGACGGTTTGGATTCCGAATGCTTCTGCAATGCGCATGGTCAGATGTTCGTTTGCGGGCATCTCCGGATATTCTGTTGTTGGGGGCTTAAAAATATAGTGCCCTCCAAGTGCGCCGACCACTGTCAATCGGTAATCGGCAGTGCCCCCTATCTCATTGAATAGTGACATTGATAATTTGGGTTGCACACCCGGTACGGAAATACTTCGTTCTAGGACATTTTTGGCCAATTCGGACATTTGATCCAAGTTATATTCCAATTTTGGAGGCACTTTTTTTCCAAAGAAAGCAAGGCTGCACTTTTCATGAAAATCGATTTCACCATCCAGCCCTTCATAACAAAATAGACACTTATCCCTCATGCTCCTCCTTTAAAGGTTCAACACTGACTGCTCCGATACAATTTTGACAACAGGCCAACAAAAGGCCCATACGATCATTTTTGTTGAGTTTCCAGTTTTTTGATGCGATGTTCAATAGCCACCCTTCAGGAATCAGGCCTTCGAAGAAAGGAAACAATTTATTGTCTCTGAAAGGTTCTGTGCGCACAGGCATGGAAAACGATATGAATTGGTCAGGATATTGCTTCACATAGTCACCATTGTACTGAAACACATAATCACCATCATTGGTTTCAATAAGTTCACCTGCCCTGACCTGATCATAGAATATAATGGCTTTCCTCATTGTGTTTCTATATTTCCATGTTTTATGGTATTCAAGGGTACGGCGGCGAGGGTGTGGCCGAACATGCTCAGGACCAAGTTGACCTTGTCCATGTTCAGATTGGTTTTGCCCTGCTCTATTTTTCGGACTACGGTTAAGGCCACTCCTGCGCGTTCGGCAAACTCTTCTTGTGTGAGATTTACCTCATTTCTACGGGTTTTTACAAATTCGGATAATGTATTCATTATATGCTTTTAGATATAAAACCAATCAAATATACTAAATTATATGTTTTTACATATAAAACAACTATTTTTCATAGAATTATATGTTTTTACATATAATTATTACTAGGGGCTCTACAACCCATCTCTGGAAACCCCAATAAATAAGGGTTTCAAGCCCTTAAAGTTTTTATGCTCGCCGAATAGGTTGCTTTTCATTAAATATGTGTTAAAACACATAAAATCAACTATATACGATTGAATTCTTGGGCAAACTGGATAAGCTGGATGGTTGAGACCACCAACAACGGAAAATTTGACCTATCCAGTATTTGGATGTAGAAGATTGAAAGTCAAGTTTTTGTGTTGGTTTCGAGGGTGCTCAATTTGATCCGGCGAAGGTGGTCTACTATGTCCAGCGTTTCCAGGTAGCCCTAAAGCAAAAGATGAAAGTCGATACATCCATATCCAAACCATCTTCGACCGAAAGTCCTCGTCAGGAAGACCTCTTTGGCAACTCCGAAACAAGCTAATATTCCAACCAATCCTTTGCACCAAGGTAAACGTCGCATCCTGTCATCGGACAAGGGACGGCCTTTAGATTTGTTTTATAGATTATATCTATTGAGATTATGATGTTGAAAAGAGGGGGTCTG
>NZ_JAUZVW010000018.1:0-39025 GCF_033441575.1 Flagellimonas baculiformis | reverse complement strand
ATGCCCCTGAAACCAATCTGGTTCAGTGGCATTTAGTTTAATATTTTTTAAAAAGCAGGCTTACTCCTGAATGTCCCTAACCAACTACATGATAGTGTCGATGTAATAACATTTAAATCAAAAGGCAAAAATTATGTTGATTTCGAGTTTAAAAATAATAATGACACTATAATTGGACTTTTAACAGAGTATCGTCGGATTGATTTGTTAAAGACACCAGATAGTACACGATTGATTTGGTCGAAATTTCCAATTGACAATAAGTCCCAAACGGAAAATGTATTTATTAATGTCCACGGACTAGATATAAACAAGAGATAACATTACTTTTAGTCGATTAAGTCAGATTTCCAAAAGTGAAAACCTCCAAAAAATACTCAAATCAAACAAATCCCACCTACTCCCGATAACCGGCTGGTATTTTTCGAGACTGGGTCAACGCCTCAAAAGCTTTCCCGATCCGCAGCAGATGCGCCTCTGAAAATGGTTTCCCGATAAAGGTCAAACTTTCGGGCTCGCCATTGGGCTTGTACCCCATAGGGATGGTCAGGGCAGGATATTCGGCCACCGCAGCATAACCTGCATGGTAATTGTTGATGCTCAAAATGGCATCCAATTGTTGTCCTTCCATTACATCAAAGAAAGATTTCCCTGCATTTTTCAAATCGGTCTTGATCTTTTCAAAATCTTCTTGGGAAGTGGAATCGGCCAAGATACCATCAAAACGGGCCTGCCCATACGGTATCCGCACCAAGGAGTCTTCGCTGTTGAAACGGACCACATCCTCAATATTCCCCACTTTTACCACGTCCTTGTTCTTGACCATGGCGCGTAAATATTCCTGAAGGTCTTTTTTCATGTCCAGATTCAACAAAGTGAGGAAATGATCCAATTGGACATCCTTGGGTTCAAACTCGACGATTTCAGCACCTGCTTCTTGAAGCTTTTCAACACTGAGGGCATATAGGGAATCCCGCTCCATCAAATTTTTCATCACTCCCAAACGAACAGTTTTCAGGGGTTCGGGTTGTGTCCATGCAGACAAAACCCCTGGTTCAGGTTCCACCGACTTAGGGTCTGCACCGTCCCTGCCCAGCATGGCGTCCAACAAAATGGCATTGTCGGTCACGTTTCTAGTCATGGGGCCCGGCGTATCCAACGTACTGGAAATGGGCACAATGCCCGTACGGCTCAGCAGTCCGACGGTGGGTTTTAAGCCCACGACCGAGTTTTGACTGGAGGGTGAAAGGATGGAACCCGATGTTTCGGTCCCAACCGCGCCTACCGCATAATTGGCGGCCATCGATGTACCACTTCCGGCACTGGAGCCACCAGTATCAAATTGTTGTCTGCCGTAGGGATTCATGGTTTGCCCGCCTACGGCACTCTGTCCGTTGGGGCATACATCGCAGATGAAATTGGCCCATTCGCTCAAGTTCACCTTCCCTAGGATAAGAGCGCCCTTTTCCTTCAATCGTTGTACAATAAAGGCATCCTCCGTCTGGTTGTCCATCAATGCAACAGCTCCGGCGGTCGTTTTCATTTCCGAAGTGCCAATGTTGTCCTTCAACAAAATGGGCATCCCATAAATGGGATGATGGGTTTCCAGGCCTTCATCCAATTTCCGGGCCTCTTCCAACACGTTTGGGTTCAATGCAATGATGGTGTTCAGCGTAGTGTTGTTCGGAAGTTCGTAGGTGTAGATTCGGTGCAGGTAGAACAGGACCAAATCTTCATAGGTGAACGTTCCCGCATCGATATGTTTCTGGATGGTGGGAATGTCTTGCTCCAAGACCAAAGGTTTCATCTTCTCGTATTGGGTCGATGGAAATTGGGACACTTCCCCGTACAAGGGCAGGAACACCTCATTTTTGTCCAACACCTTGCTCTGGATGAACCGGTAGCGCATCCGTTCGTTTTCGTTGTCGGCACTGGCCGCCACCTCTGTGGAATCGTTATAAGGGGTCCAAAGGACGACTTCCTCCTTCGGTTCCACCTTTTTCTGTTTGCAGGCAGAAAGAACAATAATCAAAAAGCCGAGGATGAGTTGTCTGCACATATACTTTACATTTTGAAGAACGAATCCACAAATTCGTATTTGTTAAAAACTTGGAGGTCCTCGATGCCCTCTCCCACTCCAATGTATTTCACGGGAATCTTGAACTGGTCCGATATACCGATGACCACACCGCCCTTTGCGGTACCGTCCAACTTGGTCACCGCCAAACTGGTCACCTCTGTGGCCTTGGTAAATTGCTTGGCCTGCTCAAAGGCATTTTGCCCTGTGGACCCGTCCAGCACCAAAAGTACTTCGTGCGGCGCATCGGGTACCACTTTTTGCATCACGCGCTTTACTTTGGAAAGCTCGTTCATCAAATTGACCTTGTTGTGCAACCTACCGGCAGTGTCCACCAATACCACATCGGCTTGGTCCGCCACGGCAGAGTTGAGGGTATCGAATGCCACGGAAGCGGGATCGCTCCCCATTTTTTGTTTGATGATGGGCACCTGCACCCTGTCCGCCCATACCTGCAACTGGTCAATGGCGGCCGCCCGGAAGGTATCGCCCGCTCCCAACACCACTTTCAGTCCCTTGTTCTTGAACTGGTGTGCCAACTTCCCAATAGTAGTGGTCTTGCCCACGCCGTTCACCCCAACGACCATGATCACATACGGTTTTTTATCGGTGGGGATGGAGATTTCGGTGCTTTCGCCCACATGGGTCTCGGAAAGGAGCCCTGCTATTTCTTCGCGAAGGATGGTGTTGAGTTCATCGGTCCCCATGTATTTGTCCCGGGAGACCCGTTCCTCGATGCGTTCAATGATCTTGAGGGTAGTGTTCACCCCTACGTCCGAGGAGACCAAAACCTCCTCGAGGTTGTCCAGCACCTCATCGTCCACCTTGGACTTTCCGGCCACGGCCTTGCCCAACTTGCCAAAGAAACTGGATTTTGATTTTTCCAGGCCCTTGTCCAAAGTCTCTTTCTTGTCCTTTGAAAATATATTCTTGAATAAGCTCATCCTGTGTTCTTTGAGAATGGTCAAAGATAGGAAAGTAAGGGGAGTTTTGTTTGATCAAATTCAAGAATAAGCCCATGGACACCTCCTTGGAACCTATAAACGATTTTTGTGTAAACTCCAGATAAAGAACATTTTACCTTCCAAAAACTGGGCTACACAACAAAACTTGGCCCGAAATAATAACAGTCTGTATTTTTGAAGCATCCACAACAACAACCAGTAGATGATAAAAAATCCAGGTAAACTCCTTTTTATCCTACTCACTGCTATTTCCTTTCCTGTAGTGGGCCAAGATACCTTTGCGGACGACTTTGGTTCCATCTCCTATTCCAATAACGATGGTAACCAAAACTGGTCCACCAATTGGTTGGAATACAACGATAACAACAGTGCTTCCAGCGGATACATTAGGGTGACGGGCGGAGAGCTCTATTTTTATTACATCTGGACCGAAAACATCAGAAGGTCCGCAGATCTAAGTGGGTATACCTCGGCAAATCTTTCTTTTGACTGGCGAACTTCCAGCTTGGAAGCCGGGGAGACCCTGATAATCGAAATTTCAAGCGACGGTTCTTCTTTCACAACATTGGATACTTTTTCGGGCAACCAAAGCGGCTCCTTTAGCCAAGATATTTCGGCATACATATCGAGCAACACCACCATTCGTTTTATGAAGGGTGGGGCCAACTGGTCCCAAAGCAATGACCGCGCCTATATTGACAATGTACTGATCACAACAACCTCGATCCCTACCACGGATACCGATGGAGATGGTGCCATAGATGTGGTCGACTTGGACGATGATAACGATGGCATCACGGACGAAGAAGAGTACTGCTCCACCATCAGCGCCTCTTTTCTGGCCTCCTCGGATGTGGGGGAGCGGAACGTAGTCATCAACCATACGGGCACGGGGCATCTACGGGTAGATTTCTCATCGATGGACAATTCCTTTCAGTTGGACATCAACGGTACAACTGCCCACCCATCCATTTTGGAGTTTGAGAACGGTGCCTTGGGTGCGGGTGAAGAATATTTTGTTTTTCAATCTGATGGAAGTTTCATCAACCAACCTTGGGTGGCCAACTCAAACGGTATTCCCAGGTTAAGATTGGTGGTAAACGAATATGGGGAGATCAACCTGTATGGAACCAGAAACACTACTTCTACCTCCTTGGAGCTTATGGAGGCACAAGGAGGCACACCTTTCAACACAATTGCTTGGATACCGGGGAACAACAATACGTTTACCTTGACAAATCAGCAGGGTCCGGGTCCAGAGGGTTTTACAGGGGAACTCTTCGCCAATTCCATCTGTGACACGGATGGGGATGGAATCAGTAACCATTTAGATCTTGACTCCGACAATGATGGCATTTATGATCTTGTAGAATCAGGGGCACTGGATGAGCCAGGAGTCAGCGATGCCAATAATGACGGCAGGATAGACGGTGCCCTTGGGAATTCTGGGGCAAACGGCATCCATAACTCCATTGAGGACAACGATACCGCCTCTGCCCTATTGACCTATACCATTTTTGATTCCAACGGTGATGGCAGTTATGATGCCTATGTACTGGATGCAGATGGGGATGGCTGCAACGATGTGGTGGAGTCTGGATTCACGGACAATAATGCTGATGGACGTCTGGGACCGAACCCCATCACCATCAATTCGGAGGGATTGGTTACCAGTGGATCGAACGGTTACACTGTACCTAGCGATAACGACTCCAATGCCACCTATGATTTCAGGGAGGCAGGGGCTCCGCCCACAATCACCTCCCAACCCATGGATGTTGCCACCTGCCCGGGATGCACAACAAACATATCGGCAACGGTGACTGCCGACCAGCTCCAATGGCAATATTACAATGGAGGTTCTTGGGTCAACCTTTCCGACACGGGCATTTATTCCGGTACCACTATGAACACATTGACCATCACCAACCCAACCCCCAGCGAAAACAATGCAGCCTACCGATTGTTGGCAAGCAATGATGCCTTTGTATGCGGTTCCACTACAAGCGATACCGCTACATTAACACTACAAGTTGGCACGGTGGTCTCCAACCGAAGAATCACCTACCGCGTGAATAAAAATTAGAAATTAACGGAACAAAAAAAGCCGCTCTATATGAGCGGCTCTGTATTTCCCAAGGGAAATTTGTCTTATTGCTTGTTCAACCAATCGTTGACCATTTCAGGAGCCATTACAGACTCTACGAAAGTATAGGCACCCGTTTTTGGAGATTTAACCATTTTGATGGCCTTGGTCAATCTTTTGGATGATGATTGAAGCGTTGCTACTGTTTTCTTTGCCATGGCTTATATTGTTTGCCTTTTCGTGATGAAAAGGGATTACTTGATTTCTTTATGGACGGTCATGCGCTTAAGGATAGGGTTGAATTTTTTGATCTCCATCCTATCTGGCGTGTTCTTCTTGTTCTTGGTGGTAATGTACCTGGACGTACCTGGCATACCAGATTCCTTGTGCTCTGTGCACTCCAAAATTACCTGAATCCTATTTCCTTTCTTGGCCATTGTATCGTACTTAAAACGCTTATACTACTTACTTTTGGGCATTCATCTCCTTCAATACAGCAGAGATACCCTTCTTGTTGATGATTTTCAATCCTTTGGAAGATACGTTCAAGGTTACCCAACGGTCTTCTTCAGGAATGTAAAACTTCTTCTTGGAAACGTTCACATCGAACCTTCTCTTGGTCTTATTGATAGAAAAGGATACGTTGTTTCCAAACATCACCTTTTTTCCTGTAACTTCACAAACTTTAGACATCTCCCTAACTTTTGAGTGATTTTATTGAGGCTGCAAATTTATACCATTTTAACGGGACGTACAAAATTCTTTTTCAGAAATTTAAAATTTCTTTGTAAAGCAGTTCAAAAGCCTTGCTTACAGACTTCTTCACCACCCGTTCCCTATGGTTTCCCATGGCAAATTTATGGGCCGTTGTGCCTCTTGGGGTACTGATCCCGATATAGACCGTTCCCACATCGGCATCGGAGTCACCTTTGGTGGGCCCGGCATTGCCCGTGGTGGACACCGCAAAATCGGTTCCCAATAGGTTCCTGACGTTCTCTGCCATGGCAATGGCCACTTCTTCGCTCACCACGGAATGTTTTTGAATCAAGTCTTCCGGTACGCCCAGCATCTTGATCTTGGTCTCCGTGGCATAACTGACCACACCTCCCTTGAAATAGTTGGAAGATCCCGGTACCGATATGATCTGTTCGGCGATCCTTCCCCCGGTAAAGCTTTCGGCTGTGGCCAGGGTCATCTGCCTTTGGGTCAAAAATTTGCCCATTTGGCTTTCGATGGTCCCATCTTCCTCTTCACCATAAATGATGTCCCCGATAATGGGGTACAATTTTTTGACCTCCTCCTCTATGGATGCCAAGAGCACTTCCCTATCCACTCCTTTGGAGGAAAGCCTGAGCCTTACCCTGCCCAAATTGGGCAAATAGGCCAACTTGATATGGGATGGTAGATTGTTCTCCCACGACTCTATTTTCTCGGCGATGGCACTTTCGCCCATACCGTAGGTCAATAAAGTCTTGTGGACGATATAGGGCCGTTCGTAGGTTTCCATGATATTGGGCAATACCGAACTGGTGATGAGGTTTTTCATCTCATAGGGAACCCCTGGCAGAAAAAAATAGGACACATCGCCCTTTTTCATCCATAGGCCCGGTGCCGTTCCGAACGCATTGTGGAGCACCGTTGCCTTGGAGGGCACCAATGCCTGTCTGCGGTTCAGGTCGGAAATGGGCGTGGTGATGTATTTTCTGAAAAGCTCCTCTATGTGCTCCAAGACCGCTTGGTCCTGCACGAGGGTATCCCCGAAGAAGTTACAGAGCGTTTCCTTGGTGACATCGTCCTTGGTCGGGCCAAGCCCTCCCGTAACAATGACGACGGAAGAACGATCGCCCGCCTCTTGCAGTGCGTTGGCGATGTGCTCCCGGTCGTCCTGCACCGAAGTTATCTGATATACCGAAACGCCAATCTGGTTGAGCTCTTTGGCAATGAACGCGGAATTGGAGTCAACGATTTGTCCAATAAGGATTTCATCCCCAATGGTGATGATCTCGGCCTGCATCTATAGATCAAAATCTTTTTTAAGTTCTGCCACGACCTGAAGGACATCTTTCTTGAGCATCGGGAACTTTTCCGCTATCTCCTCCATACTTGCTTCATTTTTTCCCAAGGTCTCTATTTCCAACGCCCGTGCCCTGGTCTGCTCCATCCCCAGAATATCGACATTGGGCTTTATCTTGTGGGCCAGTTTATAGACATTTTCATGGTCTTTGTTTCCAATGGCCCTTTCCAATCCTTCCAAGTCTTCAGGAACTTCTTCCAAGAATACGGAAATCACAGAGGTAATGAAATCTTCATCGCCTTCGGCCATTTCATTGATTTTATCGAGGTTGTAAATCATTATCTTACATTAATTTCAAATAGCGTTTCTCCTTCAAGCATTCCTGAAAGGTAGTCATTTGGGCTTACTTTACCAACACCGGCAGGGGTGCCCGTAAACAAAATATCTCCCTTTTTCAGCATGAAATACGTGGACACATGGGCAATGATCTCATCTATCTTCCACAACATCAGAGCGGTATTTCCTTTCTGGACGGTTTCTCCATTTTTTGAGAGGGAAAAATCGAGTTGGTCCACATTTTTGAACCTGCTCTTGGGCAACCAATTCCCGATGACCGCAGAGCCATCAAATCCCTTGGCCTTTTCCCAGGGCAGTCCCTTTGCTTTCAGTTTGGCCTGCAGGTCCCTGGCCGTGAAATCTATTCCTAGGCCAATTTCATCATAATAGTTGTGGGCAAATTCCCTGGCAATGTGCTTTCCCACTTTTTTGATCTTGACCAAGACCTCCACTTCATGGTGGACATCGTTGGAAAACTCGGGGATGTAGAAATCCTGTTCCTTGGGGAGTATGGCCGAATCGGGTTTGATGAAGACGATCGGTTCCTCCGGACGCTCATTGTTCAGTTCTTCAATGTGGTCCACATAATTGCGACCGATACATATCAGTTTCATAGAATTGTTTGTTGGGGGTGTTTTGTTTGTTTTTCAAAGTTTGGTGTTGAGCTTGCTCAACTTGATCTGGGTAAGTACTTTTTTGGTGTAGAGTGGGAAGTCGGCGTTCAAGATCCAACCAAAATAGCCGGGTTCCGCCTCAAGGACCTCATCCACCGCTTTTCCCTTGTGCTTGCCGAATGAGAAAATGGCCCTTTCTTCTTCGTCCAAGACTATGAAACCCGCAAAATCCAGCGCTTGTTTCCGTGTCGTGAACTCGGACAACTTTTTTACGTTGTTCTCCAGTTCGGGGTATCTTTCCAGTTGGGCCAACAGCACTTCGTAAGTGGCCATGGTATCGGCCTCCGCACTGTGGGCATCTTCCAAATTTTTATCGCAATAGAACTTGTAGGCAGCTTCCAAGGTGCGCTTTTCCATTTTATGGAAAATGGTCTGCACATCCACGGACACCATGTTCTTCATATCAAAATCAATATCCGCCCTAAGCATTTCCTCCACCAGAAGTGGGATATCGAAGCGGTCAGAATTGAAACCTGCGAGATCACTGTCCTTGATCATCTTATAAATTTCCTTGGACAATTGTTTGAAAGTCGGCTCGTTGGCCACTTTTTCATTGGATATGCCATGAACAGCCTCCGATTCGGGAGAAATGGGCATTTCTGGGTTCACCAACCATGTTCGACTCTCCTTGTTCCCGTTGGGATATACCTTTAAGATGGAAATCTCCACAATCCTGTCCTTGGCCACATTGGTCCCAGTGGTCTCCAGGTCAAAAAAACAGATAGGTTTGGTCAATTGTAACTGCATGTGGGGTCTTTGAATGTTTGTTTAAGGCTTTAGCTCCCTAAATTACACATAGTGAAAGGAACATGCACCGTTTTTCCCGGTTATATTTCCCTGTTCACGTCCCAAGCCTCCAAATAATCGGCGACAGCCTTGACGAACATTCCACCCAAAGCACCGTTCACCACCCTATGGTCGTAACTGTGCGACAGGAACATTTTGCTTCGGATACCTATATATTCCCCCTGATCGGTCTCGATGACGGAAGGCAGTTTCCGAATGGCCCCCAACGCCAGAATACCCACTTGTGGCTGGTTGATGATGGGCGTACCGAACACGCTGCCAAACGTGCCCACATTGGTCACGGTATAGGTGCCGTCCTTTACCTCATCGGGCTTCAACTGGTTGTTGCGGGCCCTATTGGCGAGATCGTTCACCGTTTTCGCCATACCGACGAGATTCAACTGGTCCGCATTTTTGATGACGGGCACAATCAGGTTGCCATCGGGCAGGGCCGCTGCCATTCCCAAATTGATATTTTTCTTTTTGATGACCTTGTCTCCGTCCAATGAAATGTTCATCATCGGAAATTTTTTCAATGCCACGGCCACAGCCTCCATAAATATGGGCGTAAAGGTCAATTTTTCACCTTCCCGTTGCTCAAAGGCCTTCTTCATTTTTTCTCGCCAGTTCACCACATTGGTCACATCCACTTCCACAAAACTCTGTACGTGCGCAGAGGTGGAAACGCTATCGACCATATGCTGGGCAATGAGTTTTCCCATTCGGGTCAATGGAATGACCTCGTCCCCATGTCCTACTGGAATGGGTGCATGTTTGGGTTTCTCCTCTATTGCTTTCTGTGGTTGCGGCTTTGGTGCTTCCTCGACCGGTTTTTGCTCTTTTGGTGCCTGAGTTGGGGCAGGTTTTGCACTTCCATTGGAACGGTCTTCCAGATAGGCCATGATATCGGTCTTGGTGACCCTACCTTCTTTACCGGTGCCTACAATGGCTTCCAGTTCTTCCATGGAGACGCCTTCTTCCTTGGCTATATTTTTCACCAAAGGTGAATAAAATCGTTCTGAACTGGAAAAGTCTGGTTTTGCGGTGGTCACGGATTCCTTCACATGGGCCATTTGGGTCTCCAAGGCCTCAACCTGTTCCGCTACAGGCTCTTCCTCTTCATCAGCACTGTCAGTATCCCCTGAAACATCGTCCGCATCGCCATCCACTTGGATCACGGCAACCACTTCACCCACTTTTATGACATCGTCCACATCGAACCGCTTTTCCAACAGCACACCTTCCACCTCACTGGGAACCTCGGAATCCACTTTATCGGTCGCGATTTCGAAAACGGCCTCATCCAACTCCACGGTATCGCCCACTTCTTTCAACCAATTAGTCAACGTGGCCTCGGCGACACTCTCTCCCATTTGCGGTAATTTCAATTCAAATTTTGCCATATTCCTATTTATCAAAGTGATTTTGGATAGTATTTTGCAAAAATACTAAAGAAATCTACTTATTATTGGTTTGTGTGCATTTTTTATCATTCCTTAATTTGCCTTTATGGAGCTTTCAAAGGGCACCCTGTTCACAATGCTCCTCCCCAAAGTGACCTCATCGGCAAATTCCAGCTCGTCCCCCACGGAAATGCCCCTGGCGATGGCCGAAGTAACGACCTCCAACCCTTCCAGTTGCCTATAGATGTAAAAATTGGTGGTATCTCCTTCCATGGTCGAACTCAAGGCAAAAATAAGTTCCTTGACCGTACCTTCCCTGACCTTTTGGATCAAAGAAGTGATGTTGAGGTCTTGGGGACCCACCCCTTCCATGGGCGATATCTTGCCGCCAAGCACATGATAAAGGCCCTTGTACTGCGACGTGTTCTCGATGGCCATCACGTCCCTTATGTCCTCCACCACGCACACCAAGCTCTCATCCCGTTTGGGGTTGGCGCATATCTCGCAGAGTTCGGTATCGGAAATGTTGTGGCAACTCCTGCAGAAATTCACTTCGCTCTTGAGTTTCATCAGGGCATCGGTGAGCAGTTCCGTCCGCTCCTGTGGTTGTTTCAGCAGGTGAAGGACCAACCGCAATGCCGTGCGCTTTCCTATGCCGGGCAAGTGCGACATTTCCTGGACCGCATTTTCCAATAATTTGGACGAAAATTCCATAGGCTCTAATCTCCCACAAAATTACGATTTTAGCTTTACCAATTTACTTTTGTACTTTGCAAATCAAAATTCATCTATGTCCGCCACTCAAATTCTACTGCTCATAGGCGCCTATTTCTTGGTACTTATATTGATTTCATATTTTACAGGAAAGAACGATTCCAACGCCGATTTTTTCAAGGCAGGGAAGCAATCGCCCTGGTTCTTGGTGGCCTTCGGAATGGTGGGCGCTTCGCTTTCGGGGGTGACGTTCATATCGGTCCCGGGATGGGTGGAGGACAGCCAGTTCAACTACATGCAGGTGGTACTGGGTTATTTGGTCGGCTATTTTGTGGTGGCCTTTGTGTTGTTGCCCTTGTACTACAGGCTCAACCTTACTTCCATATATGAATACCTTCTGGAGCGGTTCGGGACGGTAAGCCACAAGACAGGGGCGTTCTTTTTCTTCGTCTCCCGGGTATTGGGGGCAGCCTTTAGGCTGTACCTCGTGGCGATTGTGCTGCAGCAATTCGTTTTTGATGATCTTGGGGTGCGATTTGAGTTTACCGTGGTGATCTCCATTTTGCTGATCTGGATCTACACCAACAAAGGAGGGATAAAAACCATTGTTTGGACCGATACGCTGCAAACGCTCTTTATGATTGTGGCCGTGGTGCTTTCCATTGTGTTCATCAACCAAGAATTGGGCTGGAGCTTTGGCGAGTTCTTGGCCTCGGATGAATTAAAGGATTACAATGATTTTCTGGTGACGGATAGCTTTCTGGACAGGAACTATTTTATAAAATCCTTTGTGGGCGGCATGTTCGTGACCATTTGCATGACCGGGCTGGACCAAGATATGATGCAAAAGAACCTCACCTGCAAATCCTTGAAGGATGCACAAAAAAATATGGTCTCCTTCAGTTTTGTCCTGGTGGGCGTCACCTTCCTTTTTATGTTGTTGGGGGCACTGCTGTTCATTTTTGCCAAACGGAACGGTATAGGCATCCCGCTGATGGACGGCACACCAAAAACGGATTTGCTTTTCCCCGAAATAGCCCTGAACAGCGGACTTGGACTTGCCCTTTCCATCACCTTTATGCTGGGACTGATCGCTGCGGCATACAGTAGTGCGGACAGTGCACTGACTTCGCTGACTACCTCATTCTGTGTGGATTTTTTGAACGTGGAAAAAAAGGAAGATGCCGAGCAGAAAAAAATACGCAAGCGCACGCACGTGGGCATGAGCCTTATGCTGATCTTGGTCATCATTGCCTTCAAATATATCCTGAGCAGTAACGTGATCGACAGTTTATTGACGGTCGCCGGATATACTTATGGCCCCTTGTTGGGCCTCTTTGCCTTTGGCATTTTGACCAAGCACAAAATCCATGATGGCTATGTATGGGTGGTGGCCCTGCTATCGGTCTGCCTCATTGTTTTGGTCGCCAATATCCCTTCCTCCTATTTGGGAGGCTATCAGGTGGGCTATGAATTGTTACCGTTGAACGGACTGCTCACCTTCTTTGGGTTGTGGCTCATCAAAAAAAGGGAAAAAATTAATACTGCCCAGTAGCCAACAGCACCAAAGTGCAGGCCACCTCGACCTGAATCCCAGCTTTTTCAAGGATTTGGTAAAATTCGGGGTTCTCCGTTCCGGGATTGAAAATCACTCTTTTTGGGTTCAAATCCACTATTTTTTGATAGTATTCCTTCTGTTTTATGGGATTTAAATACAAGGTAATGGTGTCAATATTTTGAAAATCATCAAGTTTGTCTTTAATTTGTACCCCTGATACAGTTCCCCCACGTATCCCAAATGCGGTTGTTTCAATATTGTTCTCAACCAACCTACGTATTGCCATGTTACTGTATCTTCCCGGGTCCAATGATGCCCCAAAAACAAGTGCTTTTGCCATTTGTTAATTATTGTGTTAAACTAATATATAGACTGTAACGATTTCAAAATTAATCCGTCTATTGGTATATAAGATATTTTCATTGGTAAGACTGTATTTTTTATAGTTAATGGTTAGTGTTTAGTATAGCTTATCAATGTACAACCCCGGCAATTCAATTGTCGGGGTTTCTTCTTTTTATACACTTTCCTTTGTCCTTCAAGAAGTTCCATCCTTACAATCCAATCCCTATTTCCTTTTTGTTTGTTAAAGAATGTTAAAAAAATGGATTGCTGTAACATTCCCATACAACTGGCGTCTTAGATATGTCATCAATCAACTCAATCATCAATCAAAAAACGAACAACTCATGAAAAAGTTGACCTTACTTTTTGCACTCTTTTTGTGCGGTCTCAATGCATCATTCGCTTTCAACAATCCATCGGACGCTGTGGGCTCCATTTCGGGAACCGTGGTGGACAACGCCATGAACCAGCCTGTGGCCTATGCCGCAGTGGTCGTGAAATCTGAGGATGGCACCGAGACCATTACGGGCGGGATCACCGCCGAAGACGGAACATTTGAGATCAATAAACTGCCGGATGGAACCTTTCTGTTCGAAGTACAATTTATCGGGTATAAGACCCATTCCCAAAAACTGGTCATTTCCAAAGATAACCGCAATGTGAACATCGGTACCATCACTTTGATGGAGCAGACCCAAGAGCTCAACGAAGTGGAACTGGTGGGCGAGCGCACCACCATTGAGCAACGGGTGGACAGAAAGGTGATCAACGTTGGGAAGGACCTCACCACTTCCGGGGCCACGGCCTCCGATATCATGAACAACATCCCTTCCGTGAACGTGGATTCCCAAACGGGCGACATCACCCTCAGGGGGCAACTCCAACGTGCGGGTCATGGTGGATGGAAAGCTCTCCAATGTGCCCGTAGCACAATTGTTGAAACAGATTCCATCAACATCCATCAAATCCATAGAACTCATCACCAATCCATCGGCCAAGTACAATCCTGAAGGCATGAGCGGCATCATCAACATTGTGCTGCACAAAAATGCCAACATCGGTTTCAACGGAAATGTGAGCATGGGGCTCACCAAGGGCATCGAGGCCAAGTTCAACAGCTCCATTGACTTGAACTACAGGAACGGAAAGTTCAATTTTTATGGAAACTATGGCAACAACATCGGCAAATGGGTGAACGATGGTAGCATTCTACGGGTGGATGAGAACTCGCGACAAGTATTCGACTTTCTCAACAACAACAAATCCCACCTCTACAAATTGGGGGTCGATTTTTACCTGAACGACAAGAACACCATCTCCTTCTTTACCAACCAGAACATTTATGATGGTATCGGTAATGGGGCCACCGAGGTTTCTTATGCAAACAATCCCTCCCGGAATGTTACCCAGCTGTTCATTGATGACTCCGACAACAGGAGCGAACAGTACAATTTTGATTATAAATTGGATTTCAACAAGGAAGGACACAATATAGAACTGGAAGTGGACCACAACCGTTTTGAAAGCGGCCAAGATGCTGATTTCAGGTCCACGGGCGCATCGCTATACCCTGATTACATGGACTTTGTGGACACCGAGCGCACCCAGACCATAGCCAACTTGGACTACGTGAACCCATTGGACAGTATTTCCAAATTGGAGTTGGGGTTGGAATCGAGAAACTTTGAGACCATTGTGGATTATTCCTCCACCGGACAATCTTTCAATTCCAGCGGAGAACTGGTGCCCACCCCATCCACCGAGTTCATTTATGACATGGACATCTATTCTGCCTACGCCACTTTTGGTCAGACCTACAAAAAATGGTCCTATCAGATGGGCGTGCGCATCGAGGATGTGCAGGTACAGGCGGACACCAACACCGTCCGCGCGTTCACGGACAATTACACACAGATCTATCCATCGGCATTTGTGACCTATAGCATCAATGAAGGGGACCAGGTGCAAGTGAGCTACAGCAGACGTGTGGACCGTCCCGGATTGCAACAGGTAAACCCCATCAGGGAATTTGCCACGCCATTGATCTCCGCGTTTGGAAACCCGAACTTGGTGCCACAGTTCACCAGTTCGTACGAGGCCAACTATACCAAACGCTTGAAAAACGGAAGTATAACGGCAGGGGTATTTTACAGAAGCATTGCCGATGAGATCAACAGGGCCATCTATATTGACCGATTGGACCTGAACAAGACCATCTTGACCTTTGATAATTTTGACAAGACCTCTGCGTATGGCATGGAACTGTCCACCAACTACAGACCCACCAAATGGTGGAACATCAACGGTAGTTTTGACCTGTTCTCCCAAACGCAACGTGGGATAACGGAAACCCTGAACACCACAGACCCTGATCCATCGGAAGAAGATATCGTTGCGGAAAGGGTACAAGTGGACAACACGGCCTGGAACCTTCGCATGAACAACAGTTTTACGGTGACCAAAAAACTGACCCTTCAGGCATTCGGGTTCTATCGAGGCAGGAACAGGAGCATCCAATTTGACGCAGACCCCATGTACTTTGTCAATTTGGGGGCACGCTATAGCTTCGATGAGGGCAAGGGCACCATCAGCCTGAACTATAACGACATATTCAATACCATGCGTTTTGCCTTTGAAGGTGATTACCCCTATGCACAGGAAGGTGCCTTCAACTGGGAGAGCAACAACGTTTACGTAGGGCTGTCCTATCGCTTCGGAAGTGGAAAGAACCGTGCAAAGCAACGCAAAAACAGGGACGACAACACCAAACAAGGTGGCGGCGGCATCCTTTAACTTTTATTGACGGTCCTTGCCAGAGTGTTGGTTGGTTAGTCTTTCAAGGGCATCAATAAAGAACCCCGGTCTCCAAAAGAGATCGGGGTTTGTTATTTTAATGTATTTTACATTTTTAAGGTTTTTATGCCAAAACCGATTCTCGATACAAAATTCCTTCAGAATTTCACTCGAATTGACGGTTTTGGGTCTGAAATCCTGGTTCTCGATACAATTTTTCTTTCGAAAAATTACTCGAACTGACAAATTTCATTCAAAATGCACAACAAGCTATTTATATCACTTTTTGCTACCACCTGATGATGACACTGCCCCAAGTAAAACCACTGCCAAAGGCAGCCAGTACCACCAGATCACCTTCCTTGATCTTTCCGGCCTCCCAGGCCTCGGTCAAAGCGATGGGAATGGATGCGGCCGTGGTGTTGCCATATTTCATGATGTTATTGAACACTTGATCGTCCGACAACCCAAATTTCTTCTGGATGAACTGGGATATCCTAAGATTGGCCTGATGGGGGATCAACATATCGATATCCGCTGGGGTCAAATTATTGGTCTGCAAACCTTCCATGATCACCTCACTGAAACGCACCACGGCATTTTTGAAGACAAACTGCCCGTTCATATAGGGAAAATAGGACGTATCCTCTGGGTCCGCATCACCAATAATGTCCGTGACCCATCGTTTTCCCATGCCGGGAGCGATGAGGGAAAGTTCTTCGGCATGTTCGCCTTCCGAATGCAAGTGGGTGGACAAGACTCCTTTTTTCGGATCTTCTTCGCGCGTCATCACGGCCGCACCTGCACCATCACCAAAAATCACCGACACCCCCCTGCCCCTAGTGGTCATGTCCAGACCATGGGAATGCAGTTCGGAACCGATGACCAGAACATTCTTGTACATCCCACTTTTGATGTACTGATCGGCCACCGAAACCCCGTACACAAATCCGGAACACTGGTTTCGGATATCAAGGGCTCCCACAGTTTTGAGGCCCAAATCCCTTTGGACCAAGACCCCTGGGCCTGGAAAGTAGTAGTCTGGACTCAAGGTGGCAAAAACGATGAAATCAATGTCGTTCTTATCTATTCCGGCACGTTCTATCGCCTTTTGGGCCGCCTTTACCCCCATGGAGGTCGTGGTGTCCTCACCTTTGACCACATGGCGCCGTTCTTGGATCCCGGTACGTTCCTGTATCCATTCGTCATTGGTGTCCATTATCTTGGAAAGGTCATCATTGGTGACCACATTTTCAGGGACGTAGAAACCCAATCCTGCTATCTTGGAATTGTACATGATAAAAAATTTATATCAAAAAGATAGTTACAAATTGAAAATTAGCAAATATTCAAGCCAAATATTCAAAAGTCTGCCAAAATAATACTTTTAAAAAATTGTACATTTAAAGATTCATCAAAATCGTAACCCTTAAAAAAATCATCATGAGAAAACACTACTTGGTTTTTCTGGCGTTGCTCGCTTTCTGTTGGGGGCAATCGCAGGAAAAACTGACCTATCAACAACCACCTGAAGAAATACTGGAACTGGTGAATGCCCCTACGGCACCCAGCGTCCTGATTGCCGACGATGGCAAACATATGCTGCTACTTTATAGCGATTATTACAAAACGATAGCCGAACTTTCGGAGACGGAACTCCGTTTGGCAGGTCTTCGGATCAACCCAAAGACCAACATTGGCAGCCGTACCAATTATTATAACAACATCGTGGTGAAAAAAATTGGGGAGAAAGATGGAACCCGAGTGGAAGGTCTGCCCAAAAATCCACGATTGGCCAATTTCAACTGGTCACCCGACCAATCCAAAATGGCCTTTACCCATACTACTTCGGAAGGTGTGGAGATCATGGTGCTGGATGTGGAAACCGCCAAGGCGACCAAACTTACCGATGCCAATGTGAACGCCAATATGAGGGATGTGATCAATTGGTTCAAGGATGGGGAATCGCTTCTGGTCAAAATGTTGCCGAGTGACCGAAAACCATTAATCGATGTGAGCGAAGCCATCCCCGATGGCCCCACCATCTCTGCCAACGATGGCAAAAAAGCCCAGAACAGGACCTATCAAGATCTGTTGAAGAACCCCAATGATGAATTCAACTTTGAGCAATTGGCACGGTCCGAACTTTACAAAGTAAAATTGGACGGAAGCAAGACCAAATGGAAAGAAACGGATATGTACACCAGCATCAGTTTTTCGCCGGATGGCAATTATGTGATGACAGTGACCTTGGACAAGCCATTTTCCTATTTGGTGCCCTACTACAGGTTTCCGAACACCACGAACATTTATGACAAGGACGGCAAATTGGTGAAGAAAATGCTGGAAATACCCCTTATTGAGGATCTGCCCCAAGGTTTTATGGCCGAAAGGACCGGCATGCGCGACCTGAGTTGGAGAAATGACAAACCTGCAACCTTGGTCTATGTGGAGGCCTTGGATGGTGGAGATCCCCAAAATGAGGTTCCTTACCGTGACGAGGTTTTTGAACTGGAAGCGCCTTTCAATGGGCAGGCCAGATCATTGTTGAAAACAAAGAACAGGTTCGGCTGGATCCAATGGGGCAACGATGATATTGCCATTGCCCATGACCGTTGGTGGAACGATCGGAACACCAAAACCTATCTTTTTGATCCTTCCAACCCAGAAAAAGAACCCAAGATCATTTCGGACAGGAACTATCAGGACGTGTACAGTGATCCTGGCAACTTCATCACCGAGAGAAATGAAAACGGAAGCTGGGTGCTTTCCCTCGACAAAAACAACAATGCTTATCTGTTGGGCGATGGATACACCGAGAAAGGCCAATTTCCCTTCGTGGAAAAAATGGATCTGAACTCCCTGAAAAAGACCCGTTTGTACACTTCCAAGTTGGAAAACAAGTTGGAGCGCCTCATCGAGTACAATCCGGAAAAGGACCAATTATTGGTCCGCATCGAATCGCCCAGCGAATACCCCAATTATTATTACAAAAGTATCATCAAAAGAAAAGGGCCCATGCAGCTCACTGCTTTTGAGAACCCCTACCAGAGCATCCAAAATGTGCACAAGGAAGTCATTACCTACAAAAGGGACGATGGATTGGAACTGACCGGCACACTATACCTTCCCGTGGACTATGATATGCAGAAAAAAGAAAAAATGCCCATGATCCTTTGGGCCTACCCCAGGGAATTCAAGGACAAGAACAGTGCCTCGCAGAACACTCAGAACCCGAATGAATTCACCTATCCCTACTGGGGCTCGCCCATTTATTGGGTGACCCGTGGCTATGTGGTCTTGGATGATGCCTCCTTCCCCATCATCGGCGAAGGCGAAGAGCAGCCCAACGATACGTTTAAGAGCCAATTGGTGGCCAATGCCAAAGCTGCGATAGATGCAGTGGACGCCATGGGCTATATTGATACGGAACGTGTTGCCGTTGGCGGACACAGCTACGGTGCCTTCATGGTGGCCAACCTGCTCTCCCACTCCGACCTTTTTGCCGCAGGGATTGCACGAAGCGGTGCCTATAACAGGACCCTGACCCCGTTCGGGTTCCAGAGTGAGGAACGGAATTATTGGGAAGCCCCCGAAGTGTACTATACCATGTCCCCTTTTATGCATGCCGATAAAATGAAGACACCCTTACTTTTGGTCCATGGGGAGGCGGACAACAATTCCGGTACCTACCCCATGCAGAGCGAACGTTATTTCAATGCCCTGAAAGGACTGGGAGCCACTGTCCGTTTGGTGATGCTGCCCAAGGAAAGCCATGGCTACAGGGCCAAGGAAAGCATTTTGCACCTTTTGTGGGAGCAGGACCAATGGTTGGAAAAATACGTAAAGCAAAAGCAGGAAATGAACAGTGACAACATTTCCGGGTCAAATTAAGATTGATCCAATCCACTTGAAAGCATCCTAAGCCCCTTGGTTTAGGATGCTTTTTTTATATGACATTTTGAATCAATTCGGCTGTGGGACAAAATTGCCCACACGTATCTTGGCCTTCAGATCATGCAGGAGGTTGTACAGTCCAAAAAAGGTCCGGTTGATGTACAAAAAGTGCTTGGACCCCCGGTTTCCGTTCATTTTTCGAATCTGTTCATCCTTGGAGTATCGTTCGCTCAAATCGGCAATCCTGGACCAAAAAACATCATCCCCAAAATCAAATTCCGCTTTATGAAAAGGGGATGTAAATATGCTGAGCATTTCCTTGAACAGTGCCGTAAAAAAGGTAAGCTCCTCCTTCGTGTCGGTGGGGGTCAGTATTTCCAGTTCGTACAACTTCTGCATGAAGACCTTATCATCATTGATGTTCTCTTCTTTGGCCAATTCAAAATACGGAACATAAAACTCTTCGGGTATTTCCTTGATGCAGCCAAAATCTATGGCAATGAGTTTTCCCTTGGGGCTGACCAAAAAATTTCCGGGATGGGGGTCTGCATGTACTTTTCTGAGCTGATGGATCTGGAACATGTAAAAATCCCACAATGCCTGCCCCAATCTGTTGCCCAGTTCGGACCCAAATTGCTTTTGGACAAACTCTCCCAGATGGATGCCCTTCATCCAGTCCATGGTCAATATCCGCTCGCTGGAAAGTTCGGGATAATACCTCGGAAATTCCATGCCTTGGATTACCTCACAGGCTTTGGTGATTTCCGTACTCTGTTGGAGTTCCAAAATGTAATCGGTCTCCTCAATCAGTTTGTGCTCCACCTCCTTGAAGTATTTTTCGGAGTCCTTCCCTTTCAAGTTGAACATTTTGATGGCCACGGGCTTCACCAATGCCAAATCGCTACTGATGCTTTCCGCCACACCGGGATATTGGATCTTCACCGCCAACTGTTTGCCATCTTTAGTAGCCCTGTGCACTTGGCCAATACTAGCAGCATTGATGGAATCCTTTTCAAAAGTGTCAAAGATGTCCTCAGGATATTTTCCCAAGTATTTTTTGAAGGTCTTCCGCACCAATGGTGCAGAGAGTGGAGGCACGGAAAATTGCGAAAGGGAAAACTTTTCCACATAGGCACGGGGCAATAGGTTCTTCTCCATGCTGAGCATTTGGGCGACCTTGAGGGCACTTCCCTTCAAACTTTTCAACCCATCATAAATATCCTCTGCATTGTCCCTATCCAATTCTTCTTTGGAAGTTTCCGGATTGACCAGTTTTTTACCATAATATTTGACGTAGTTGCCACCAATCTTAACCCCGGTGCTCACCAATTTCCCGGCGCGTTCCATCTTCCCCGTAGGTATCCTGTCCAATGTTTTCATAGGCGACTACACAAACTTTTCCTTATATAGGAACTTTCCAAGATCGATTATTTTCTCCAATGAGGTGTTTTCAAAAATCTGGAAAATGGTGGTCACCGATTTTTCTATGGCGATATCCGTTTTCTCAAAACCAGGGGAACCGTCCTCCATCCAAAATTTTAGGAGGAACAAAAACTGCAACCATGCCCCTTCCGAGAAAAGTGGTGCATTGTGCTGTAAGATTTTCAGGTTCTTTTCACTGTTTTTTTCCTCGATGAGTCCTGAAGCAAAATTTTTGAACTGCTTCCGAAGACCTTTTAGTTGTGATAGATTTTCAATGGGATTTTTGTGCGCCTTTAGAACAAATAGGACATAGCTCCTGTTCAAGCCCAGGTTTTCAAAAAAAGTGAAGAGAAAAGTAAGCATCTTTTCCTCATTCGACATGGTGTTGAACTGTTTGTTCTTTTGCAAAAGCCCCATGGTATTTTCAAAAAAACGGTCCCAAATGGCCGCTTGAAGCACCTCGAAGGAACCAAAAAAAGTGTAAAACTCCTCCTCCTTTATCTTATGCTCCTTACAAAACTTATACACCGATCCTGGAATTTTTTCATTTTCCAGTACATGATCCATATACAGTGTAATCAATTTGTCCGCTGTGATAGCAGTTTTGCTTGTATTTGCCATACTGATGAGAATTAAATTTTGGAGGTTGGGCCGTCAAGTGGAACCACTTAAAGAAAATGCACTTTCAGGCGAAAGTGCATTTTCAACAACCTAACCAATAAATAAACAAATTGTTATAGTGTAGTACTATCTCATAGCAATTTTCCCTATAACACTGTAAATATACCTATATTGTTTAATTTTTCATCAAAAAGAATAAACAAAATTTTGTTAAAGTTGACATTTGCCAGCTCAGGATGAGGATCAATGTCAGTTTGTCAGATTTGCCATTCTGGTATTTTTTTTGTCCAAACGGGAGTAAAGAAAAATATAGACAACAATGGCAACAGGTAAAATCAATGTTTCGGTAGAGAACATTTTTCCCTTGATCAAAAAGTTTCTGTACAGTGATCACGAAATCTTTTTAAGGGAATTGATATCCAACGCTACGGATGCAACCTTAAAACTAAAACACTTGACCTCCATCGGTGAAGCGAAGGTAGAATATGGCAACCCCATCATAGAGGTGAAAGTGGACAAGGACCAAAAACGCATCCATATTATTGACCAAGGTATCGGGATGACCGAGGAAGAGGTCAAAAAATACATCAACGAGGTCGCCTTCTCCGGTGCCGAGGAATTCTTGGACAAATACAAGGACGCTGGCAAGGAAGCGGGCATCATAGGGCATTTTGGCCTTGGTTTCTATTCCGCTTTCATGGTGGCCGAAAAGGTGGAGATCATCACCAAGAGTTTCAAGGACGAACCGGCCGTGCATTGGATCTGTGACGGATCTCCAGAATTTACCCTGGAAAGTGCCGATAAAAAGGAAAGGGGAACGGAGATCATTCTCCATGTGGCCGAGGATTCCACTGAGTTTTTGGAAGATTCCAAAATCCGTCAGCTTTTGGTGAAGTACAACAAGTTCATGCCCATCCCAATCAAATTTGGCACCAAAAAGGAGACTCTGCCCAAACCGGAAGGGGCCAAAGAAGACGAACCGGCCCCTACCCAAGAGGTGGACAACATCATCAACAATCCAGAACCGGCCTGGACCAAACAGCCCACCGACCTGAAGGACGAGGATTATAAGAGTTTCTACAGGGAACTCTACCCCATGCAGTTCGAGGAGCCGCTTTTCCACATCCATCTCAACGTGGACTATCCCTTCAACCTGACAGGTATCCTATACTTTCCCAAATTGAGCAACGATCTCAACATCCAAAAGGACAGGATACAATTGTACCAGAACCAAGTGTTCGTAACGGACAATGTGGAAGGCATAGTCCCTGAGTTCCTGACCATGCTCCGAGGTGTCATCGATTCGCCCGATATTCCCTTGAACGTTTCCAGGTCCTATCTTCAGGCAGATGGCGCGGTGAAGAAAATTTCATCCTATATCACCCGAAAGGTTGCGGACAAGTTGAGCTCCCTTTTCAAGAACAATCGTGAGGATTTTGAGCAAAAGTGGAACGACATCAAGGTGGTGATCGAATACGGAATGCTCACCGAGGAGAAATTCTTTGAGAAAGCGGAAAAATTTGCCCTGTTCCCCACCGTGGAAGGAGCTTTCCATACGTTCGAGGAACTGGAGGCCAAGATCAAGGACACCCAAACGGATAAGGACGGTACGATGGTGGTGCTCTATGCTTCGGACAAAGAGGCACAGCACAGCTACATCGAGGCGGCCAAGACCAAGGGCTATGAGGTGCTTTTGATGGATTCGCCCATTGTTCCGCACCTCTTACAAAAATTGGAGACCTCCAAGGAGAAGGTTTCTTTCGTGCGGGTGGATGCCGACCATATCGACAACCTCATCAAAAAAGAGGACACGGCCATTTCCAAACTTTCGGATGAGGAAAAAGAGCAATTGAAGACCAGTCTGGAAAGCGTCATTGCCGACAAGGGCTATACCATACAATTGGAGGCCATGGACAGTACAGCTTCCCCTTTCATCATCACGGAACCTGAATTTATGCGGAGAATGAAGGAAATGCAGCGCACTGGTGGCGGCGGCATGTTCGGGATGGGCAATATGCCGGATATGTACAACCTCATCGTGAACACCAACCATGAGCTGGTGGGCGAGATCTTGAACACGAAGACGGACAAAAAAAGGGAACGCCTGATCAACCAATCCTTGGATTTGGCCAGATTGTCCAAAGGATTGCTAAAAGGCGAGGAACTCACGAAGTTCATTGCCCGCAGTTATGAGATGATCAAGTAGCAAATCATTTTGATTCACAATTGATACAAAACCGCTCATTTTGAGCGGTTTTTCGTTTTAATGACTATATTGGTTCTAGCAATCAATCGACCCAACCGTGGACCATAACGATTACAAGAGTCCGTCCTTCAAAAAACTGTTGGACTCCCTTCAGCAGCAAAGCTGGGAGTTGGAACTCATCATTTCGGGTTTTGCCATTTTTGGATTGTTCACGGCCTACGAACCGCTTCGCATAGAAATGGTCAATGCCGAGAACGAACAACACATCTATCGGTTTGTCGCGTATTTTATTCTCCACATTGCCAGTTCCATACTCCTTTTCAACCTGTTGCTGCACGTTATTCTCCGAGGGTTGTGGATCGGTGCCCTCGGGCTCCGTTATGTGTCGGGTGACATTGAATTCGAAAAACTCAGGTATTCTGAATTGTTCACCAACTACTTGAAGAAGAGGATTGTTTCCTTTGATCGGTACATCGCCAATTTGGAGAACTATTGCAGTGTGCTGTTTGCCATTTCGTTTTTGCTGATCTTTTATGTGCTGGCCATGACCATGGTCATCATTTCCATAGTATTGGTGGCGAGTTTCATCATTCAGGGCGAATGGTTGCCAGAGCAATTGGGGAACATTCTGGGTTCCATCCTCATTTTGTTCATCATATTGGGGATGTTCCTGACCTTCATCGATTTTTTGACCCAAGGATTGCTCAAACGGAACAAATGGGTGTCCAAAATCTATTTTCCCATCTATTGGGTGTTCAGTTTTTTGACCCTCTCATTTCTCTACAGACCTTTGGTCTATAATTTTCTGGACCATCGTTTTGGAAAGCGGTTGACCCTTTTTTTGGCACCGATCTATCTTGTGATATTGATCATCACCAGTTTGGAGTACCGCCATTCCAACTATCTGGAAAAAGACCTGAATTCCTCCAGTATTATCGCCAATAAGGAAAACTACAAGGATATGCTGATCAAGGATGGTGATTTCCCCGGTGAGATGGTCATTTCCTCCAAGGTGATCACCAAACCCTATCTGAACATTTTTGTGCCATTCTCGGAACACATCGAGGAGCGTATCTTTATTTTCAATGATTCGCTCAAACCCAAAAAAGACAGAAGGGGGCTTACTTCGGGCATCAACATGACCACCAACTGGAGCGACGAAATCACCAGTGCCCAGCAAAAGGACAGCATCCGAAAGATATACCTGAAAACTTTCAATGACATTTATTCCTTCGAGATAGACACCCTGAAAATGGATGGGGATTTTATTTTGACCACAGGCTTCAACAACAAACTTGGTTTTGAGACTTTCCTCAAAATATCGGACCTGGAAGAGGGCAAGCACATCCTCAAACTCAAACGGAAACGAAAAGAAAAGGGAGAAATCGTCACCTTGACCGAGTCTGTGGTGCCTTTTTGGAAATTCAACGATTGATCTATGGTACCATGGCACCTCTATCTAATGGCCGGCCTCTACATTGCTGCAGGCATCATGCACTTCGTAAAACCGAAGATGTACTTGCGCATTATGCCAAGGTATCTCCCCTATCATACCATTTTGGTGTTCCTGAGCGGAGTGGCGGAAATTGTTCTGGGAATCGGTCTGTGCTTTGCGGCCACGCAAAAACTCAGCGCTTATGGCATCATTTTGATGCTTGTCGCCTTCCTACCTGTCCACTTTTACATGCTTTCCAATGAAAAGGCCGCTGCGGGCCTGCCCAAATGGGTATTGGTCCTTAGGGTTCCGTTACAGTTTGCATTGATGTACTGGGCCTACTCCTACTCACTCTAGCATGATATTACGCTCCAATTGTTTCTTCATTAAGGGCACCTGCACAAAAAACAACAGCCCAAAGAGCAACACAGCGTAAATTAAGATTTTTGAAGAGGTATAATTTTCCAACCAGCCCCACATATTGTCAAAAACAGGTTCCACGGATACATTTCCGAACCATCCACCATCACTTTCCAGACCGTATTGCGCAATAAGATAGAACGTTAGACTGACCAACCCCATAAAAATGAGAACAAGCACCTGCTTGGGCACAATGGGTCTATATTGGTACACTTCTTTGTGCTGCTGTGCCTCTATGCGCTGCATAAGATTTTTGGTAAAGTCTGCAGGGGGCGACTCCAAGGGAGCGTCCGCCATGATCTTGTCCACAAATGCTTCCAGTTCTTTTTCTTCGTGCTTATCCATTGCTTCCCACAGTTTCTTTGTCAAATTTATTTTCCATGATAGCGGCCAATTTTTTTCTGGCCCTGAACAACCTCACCTTTATGGTGTTCGCGGAAAGGTCCAACACCTTTTCCATCTCCAAAAGGTTCTTTTCCTCAAAATAAAAAAGCGTCAGGATGCTTGCATCTTCTGCCGGCAAGGCCCCCAAACAGGAGTTGATCAATACCGACCTCTCCTCCTGCACCATCCTGTCCAAAGCATTGTCCATCACGGAAAATGCCGAACCCTTCAAATGGTCCACTTCAACACGCATGCGTTCCTTTTTGGTCTTTTTCAAGCGGTCCAAACAAGCATTATAGGCTATCCTATAGATCCACGTGGACAGTTTGGAATCTCCCTTAAAGTTACGCAAAGCTGTGAACACTTTAATAAAAACATCCTGCGATACTTCCTCTGCGTCCTCCCTGTTTTCCAACATTCTTATGCACAAGGTATAGACCAAATCCTTGTGACCGTCCACCAAATCAGAGAACGCCACGGTGTTGCCGTTGTTTATTTTCTTGATCAGTTCTTTTTCGTTAGTGGTCAGCATTGCACATTGGACGACAAAACACGGATTTGGGTTACACAAATCGCTTCTTTTATAAAATTATGTAACCTGCATCTAAAACCTGTCGTCATACCCATGAAAAACAAATAATTTTAATCATTAAAAACGAACTGTTATGGGATCTGAAGTAATTATCATACCGATTATTTTTGGGGTCATTTTTGCCATTGCCTACCTCTATTTTTCAACCAGGAACAAAGAACGCCTTGCCTTGATAGAAAAAGGAGCAGACGCCAGTATTTTTGTCAAGGGCAGACGCGAGGGTGCAGCACCTTTCTGGAAAATTGTCATCCTCAACATTTCCTTGTTGCTCATCGGCATTGGCCTCGCCATTTTTGTGGCTTCCTTCTTGGTGTACAATCTTGGAATGAATGACGAGGTAGCGTATCCCGGTACCATCTTCACCTTGGCGGGCGTAGGGCTTTTGGTAGGCTTTACCATGACCAAGCGCTTGGAAAAAGAATAAGAAGGACCCCATTAAAAACAAATGAAGGAACCACTGCCAAAAGCAGTGGTTTTTTTATCTTGCTAGGATGAAAATCATCTCTACCAACATAGGCCGCCCGACCAAGATAACCTGGAACGGCAAGGAAACCACTACGGGTATCTACAAATTTCCGGTACAGGAACCGTTGTTTCTGGATGTGGAGGAAGTCCAAGGAGATACTGTTGCCGATAGGAAGGTGCATGGGGGAGCATACAAGGCATGCTACCTGTTCGCTTCCGACCACTATCCGTACTGGCAGGAAAAATACCCTGATCTGGACTGGGACTGGGGCATGTTCGGCGAAAACCTGACCGTGGAGGGGCTGGACGAGTCCCAAATCAGGATAGGAAACATCTATAGATTAGGGTCGGCACTGGTGCAGATAAGCCAACCCAGGGAACCTTGTTACAAATTGGGCATTCGGTTTGGCGACCAGAATATATTGAAAGCTTTTATAGAACACGGCTGGCCTGGCACCTATCTGCGTATCCTGGAAACCGGAACAGTGGCCGTGGGAGATACCATGGAACTGGTGGAGGAATCCAAAAATCCATTGACCACCCAACAATTTTACCAACTGCTCTTTGCCAAGGAAAAGGACAAAACACTTTTGCAGTGGGCCATAGATAATGAGGCCTTGCCTCCCGGAAAAAGGGAACGACTGAAAAAGTGGGCATAAAAAAAGGGAGCCTACCGGCTCCCCCATGCACATAAAAATTAACTAAACAAACTATCTTACTTCTATAGTCTCTTTGTACGTTCCGTTTTTATCGGAGACTACGATGGTATATTTATCTTCAAAAGCTTTCTCAAAGTTGAACGCCTTTTCCACAACAAGTTGTCCGCTGATGGACTCGTTGTACACAAGTCTGTCCTGGCTGTCATACACCTTTAGGGTCACCTTGTCCTGTGAAACGTTCAAAAGGTTCATCATTATTTTCTGACCTTTTTTCACGAATACGGGGTCCAACTCTATCTTGATAATGCTTTTCTCCACTTCGTTCTTGGCAGTTGCTTTCTTACCAAAATCGGTTGCTGTTCCGTTAGCCAATCCCATGGCAGATACCAAAAGGACCGCTACTACTGTTAGATTTTTTACTACTGCTTTCATAACATTTTGTTTTTTTAGGATGATGAGACAAATGTATGGCGCAATAGAGGATAGCAACACCACCATGTTTTCCAGTTTATGTGCAATTTTAACATGGTGTGGATGTTAACCTTTTATTAATGATAAAATAGCATACATTTTTGGTAATTTTGCAAACAAGTGTTCGACCAACATCGATATACCTTTATAGTACCGAACAAAATTTGGCTCTTATGACCCACAAACCTGCTTTTGAAGCAATAGCCCCTAGTTTTGGCCACTCGTTCACTTTTCAGAAGTTCAATGAAAACAACGAGAACAAGAACAATGGCTGGCACTACCATCCTGAACTGGAGCTGGTGTATGTGAACGGGGGGTCTGGCAAACGCCAGATCGGCAGCCATGTTTCCTATTTCAGGAACGGAGACCTTATCCTTATCGGTTCCAACTTGCCCCATTGCGGGTTCACCGATAAGCTTACCGGTAACAAAAGTGAGACCTTGGTACAGATGAAAGCCGATTTTCTGGGCAGTGATTTTTTCAACATCCCAGAGATGAAAAATATCCAAAAACTGTTTGAAGTTGCCAAAGGCGGCATCGCCTTTTCTGGAAAGACCAAGATGAAGGTCGGCGAAAAAATGGAGATCTTGGAATACCAGACCGATTTCCAAAGGTTATTGTCCATCCTCAACATTTTGAACATCCTTGCCACGTCCAACGAAATGAACGTGTTGAACGCCGAAGGCTTTTCCCTGGAGACCGAGGTGAAGGACAACGACCGTATCAATATTGTGTTCAATCATGTGAAGACCCATTTCAAAGAGGACATCAGTCTGGATGAAATTGCGGACATGGTGAGCATGACGGTCCCCTCTTTCTGTAGGTATTTCAAAAAGATCACCAACAAAACATTTACCCAGTTCGTGAACGAATACCGCTTGGTGCACGCTTCCAAACTACTGGCCGAGCAGCCTATCAGCATCACCCAAGTGTGCTATGATAGCGGTTTCAACAACTTTTCGCACTTCAACAAGTCGTTCAAGGCATTTACCGGGCAGAACCCGTCCGAGTACAGAAACCAGTTGAAGACCGTTCTATCCTAAAGGATAGTCTTAATCGAACAGGTCGTTGAGGACCTTCGCCAATCGCAATCCACCCTTTTGGAGCTGTTGGAACAATAGGTCATTGTATGCATAGGAATATTGGTAGCCCAGTTTGTCGCCCACTTTGACAGAATCATAGAGTTCCGCACAAATGTCATGGGATTCGTCCACCCAATCGTAAATAGTGCCCTCTTGGATTTTTTTCTTTTCCTTTTTTGAAAAATGGTCCAGTTCCCCAGCAAGTTCGGTAAAGGTCATCCCATAGGATTCGATAAGGTTCTTGTCCCAGATGCTGTGCAGATTAGTCCCTTGCCCGAACCATTGCACCTGGATATCATTGCCTCCCTTGTCCTCTGCCCTGCTGGCATGCATGGGTTGGTGCAGGTCTCCGATCAAGTGGATCAACATTTTTAGATGGAACACGCGGTCCTCCCTACTGTTCGCTTCATTCTTTATGATGGCCCTGCATTCCTCTATGGCTGTGATGATGTCGCCCTCATCGCTCTTTTCCGAATCTATATAATTCATTCCCAAGGGGTAGTTGACATAGTGCCAGGGAGAATATTTGGCATACGAACGATCTGCCTTGATATCATCCGCAAAAGTGGATACGAAGGCAAGACTGTGTCCATCCAATAGATCGGCCAATGCCCTTTTGGCCTTTCCGGTCAAGTGGTTTTGGGCAATCTCGCCCGTGACGCGATGTCCCGTTTTTCCCCAAATGGTGTTTCCAAAACCAATTATGGGCACCAAAAGCAATACAAATAAGGTTTTTTTCATTTCTGGCTTCTCTTGTTATATAAGGTGTGGATCCTATAGCGATACACTTGGCTAATTTTCAGAATGTTTTATCGATGGGCAATCGAATTTGCAATTTTGGCTTTTTTTTAACTATGTCCAAAAGCCGAAAGGAAATCACCCCATCCAAAATAAAAAAACAGCTGCCCCATGCGGACAACTGTTCGTAGCAATATGCCTTTCACTCACGGAAAGGTTCCGGATTTTGGCTCTTCCAACAATTACAAGGGCTTACGACCGGAGATAATATTGTACAGAATGGCAATGATCGCGATCACCAACAAGATATGGATCAAGTTGCTGGTTGCCATACCGGCGACCACCCCAAAAAATCCCAATACCCAAATGATGATACAAATAACGGCAACAAGCCAAAGTAAACTTCTCATGATGTCATGGTTTTAGTGTTATATCCTAAAGTTATGCAAAAAGCGGTTACAACCTTGTTTCATGGGTGGAATTGTTCGCTTATTTTGATTTCATCACTGCACATTATATCCAACAATACCATGAACACCCCCACTGAATTCCATATATTTGGGCAACTAGCTTAAAATTCTATGGACCACCTACCTTTCACCGATGACACCGTCATCTTTGGACTTCTCTGTCTTTGCCTCGGCTTTGTCTTTTATACCTCATCCATTTCCTCGGGGTTCTGGAGCAAGTTTTACACAGTTGTGCCCACCGTGCTCATGTGCTACCTGCTGCCCGCCATTTTGGCCAGTGTCGGCATTGTGGACGAATCCTCGTCTCAAACCTACTTTGTGGCCAGCCGTTACCTGCTGCCCGCCGCATTGATCTTGATGACGCTGAGCATAGACCTCAAGGCCATCATGAACTTGGGCTCAAAGGCGCTCATCATGTTCTTGACGGGAACCGCCGGGATTATCATCGGGGGACCCATCGCCATATTGATCGTTTCCATTTTTTCTCCCGAGACCGTGGGAGGAAATGGGTTTGACGCCGTTTGGAGGGGTCTGGCCACCATTGCCGGCAGCTGGATCGGGGGCGGGGCCAATCAGGCCGCCATGCTGGAAGTGTTCCAATACAACCAAGAAAAATATGGAGGAATGGTGCTCATTGACATTGTAGTGGCCAATCTCTGGATGGCCATCATCCTATTGGGTGTGGGCAAAACAAAGCAAATAGACCGATGGCTCAAAGCGGATACTTCGTCCATTGAAGAGCTGAAACAAAAAGTATCTGCCCATACCGAAAAAATTGCAAGGGTCACCTCACTCAAGGATTTCATCATGATGCTTTTTTATGCCTTTACCGGAGTGGGCCTTGCCCATTTGCTGGGCTTCCATTTTGCCGATTTTTTGCAGGGCAATTTTGAAGTCATCCGAAATCCGCAGAAAATATTGTCCTCATTGGGTTCGGATTTCCTTTGGATGGTGGTCTTTGCCACGGTCATCGGCATTGGCCTGTCCTTTACCAAGGCCAAAAATTATGAGGGAGCCGGGGCCAGCAAGATTGGGGGCATGTTCATCTACATCCTCGTGGCCACCATCGGGATGAAAATGGATCTGGGCAAGGTACTCGAAAATCCTGGGCTCATTGCCATAGGTCTTATTTGGATCACCATCCATGCGGGACTGTTGATCTTAGTGGCCAAGCTCATCAAGGCACCGTTCTTTTTCTTGGCCGTGGGCAGCCAGGCGAATGTGGGCGGAGCGGCCTCTGCCCCGGTCGTAGCGGCCGAGTTTCATCCGTCCCTGACCTCCGTGGGCATCCTTTTGGCCGTTTTTGGCTATGTGGTGGGCACTGCAGGGGCCTATTTGTGCGCTTTGTTGATGGAAGTGGCCTCCAATGTTTAGATTATTTCAGAAGTTTATGCATATTTGCCCTGCAAAAATTTTACAATGAAGCGGATATTCCTCGTATTGCTATTGGGAACCATAATGGTTTCCTGCGAAAAGAACACGGAAAATACCATGGTGGTCAATGGAAACATCAAAGGTCTGAAAAAGGGGACCCTTTACCTGCAACAGTTCCAAGATTCGACACTTGTGACCTTGGATTCGTTGGAAATCCAAGGGGATGGAAAGTTTTCTTTCGATGAGGAAGTGGAAACCCCGGATATCTTCTATCTCTATCTGAAAAAAGAGGACAACAACGACATCAATGACCGAATCACTTTTTTTGGCGAAGCGGGGACTATCACCATCAACACCTCTTGGAACACCTTTGACACCAACTCGGAAATAACGGGCTCCAAGTCACATGAGAAATTGGTGGAGTTCTACGAGATGGCCTCCAAGTTCAACATCAGGGAACTGTCCTTGTTGCAGCAGGCTTCGCTACCGGAATTCCAAAAAGATTCCATGGCCTTGGATTCCCTCCAAAGATTGGTCGATCAAAATACCATAAACAGATATCGGTATGCCCTCAACTTTGGGCTGAACAATGGAAGTTCCTATGCCACTCCCTACATCATAATGACGGAGGCAAAAGAGGCCAATCCAAAATATCTGGATTCCATCTATAGGACCCTTTCCCCTGAAGTGGCTTCATCCAAACATGGAAAGGCGTTGAAGGAGTTTTTGGGCAAAAAGGACTAACCCGCCAGACTGTTGAACTGTTCCACCAATTCGGTGGCCTTTTCTTCCAGTTCCTTGCGTATTTGGCTAAAGTGGGCTTTTCGGTCCTCAACGTTCTTCTGGTTCACTTTGTCCATCAACTCATCATATATGGCAATGGCCTTGTCTATAATGACCGTTCCTTCTTCGGATTCCTTGTTGCCGGAACCGGCTTCCCAAATGTAAACTGCCTCAATAATGTCCCCAAGGACGAAGTTGATGTCTTTCTTAAGATCGCGAATACTTGGCATACTAGTGTTTTTTCAAATGTACTACTTAAATGGTAACTTCTAAAAGTTTGGCTCCTTTGGCTTCAATTTCCACAAAGGTGCTGGATGCCGCAAGGAGGGCCGTTTCCCCTTTCCGGATGGTGGCACTGCCCCAATCATTGGTGATGGTCGCCCTACCTCCCACACACATATAAATGGTAAAGGAATCCCTTTGGGAAAGGTCCTGTTTCAAGTTTTTGGTCAGTTCCAAAAAATTGGTCTTGAAGTACGGACAGTCCACCATATCGTTCACGGTGTCCTTGGCGTTGGGATACCCTACCTTGAAATCGTCCTTCTTTTCGTAATCAATGGCGTCCACGGCCAAACCTGTGTGCAGCTCCCTTAGGTTCCCATCCTTGTCCTTTCGGTTGAAATCGAATACCCTGTAGGTAACGTCCGAGGTCTGTTGGATCTCTGCCAACAACACCCCTGCCCCTATGGCATGTATCTTTCCGGTGTTGATGAAGAAGGTGTCCCCCTCTTCCACCTCTTCATAGTTCATCAGGTCCAGCAGCGTACCTTGTTCAAGGCTTTCGATATACTCTGTTTTCTCCACATCCTTATTGAAGCCCACAATGAGCTTGGCCCCAGGGTCGGCATCCATGATGTACCACATTTCCGTTTTTCCGAAGGAGTTGTGCCTTTCCTTGGCCAACTTATCGTTCGGGTGCAGTTGTATGGACAGGTCTTGTTTGGCATCTATGAATTTGATGAGAATGGGAAAATCGTTGCCGAACCGCTCCACCACACTCTTTCCCAATACAGCTTCAGGCTGTTGGTGTATCAAGTCTTCCAGCGAAGTGCCCTCCAAAGGCCCATTGGCCACTTCGGAAATATCTCCCTTGACACCGGAAAGTTCCCAACTTTCCCCTGTTATGTCACTTTCTATTGGTTTTCCAAGTACTTCTTTCAGTTTTGTTCCTCCCCAAAGGCGCTCTTTGAGAATGGGGCGGAATTTTAAGGGGTATAGATCCATTTTATCCGGTATAGGTTACAAAATTGCGAGGGGTCTCATAGAGCACCACCTCCAATTCTTTCTCGTTTTCAATATGTGGTCTCAGTTTGTTCCAAATGACCACGGCTATGTTCTCTGCGGTCGGGTTAAGGTTTTTGAACTCGGGCACGTCCAGGTTGAGGTTTTTGTGGTCCAAAGCATCTTCCACATGCTCCTTGATCAAGTCTTTCAACACCTTCAGATCCATCACAAACCCGGTCGCTTGATCTATCTCCCCGGTCACGCTCACGATCAGGTCGTAATTATGGCCATGGAATCTGGGATTGTTGCACTTGCCAAAAACGGCATTGTTTTTCTCCTCATCCCAGTCCGGTCTGTACAATCGGTGGGCCGCATTGAAACTTGCCTTTCTGCTTACTTTCACTTTCATTGCGCAGGGATGTTCTTCATTAGATGGTCATAGAACCTTTCAAAAATGATCTTGAACCATTCGGTGTACTGTCCGGGGTTTTGGGCCATATCCTTTTTGATGTCAGTGGGCAGCATCCATTTCCAATCGGCCACTTCGGCTGGATTGATATTGGGGGCATCGTTGTAGAAACCTATCATCACATGGTCAAATTCATGCTCGGTCAGGCCATTGTCGAACGGGGCCTTGTACACAAAGGAAAACAGTTCCTCAAGCTCGGCGGTGAAACCCATTTCTTCCATGAGCCTACGCTTTCCGGCTTCAATGTTTCCTTCGCCTTCCCTTTGGTGGCTACAGCAGGTATTGGTCCACAGCAATGGGGAGTGGTATTTGTCACTGGCACGTTGTTGCAGCATGGTCTCCCCTTTATCGTTCATGATAAAAACCGAAAATGCCCTGTGCAAAAGGGCTTTTTCATGGGCTTCCATCTTGGGCATCAACCCAATGGGTTCATCATTTTCATTGACCAATATCACGTTTTCCTCTCTCATATGGTAAAAATATGACCTTTAGAGGAAAAACATCCGATAGCGGCATTTAAATTCTTGCTAAAAGAAGCGTGGGGATTTTAGGTTTCCAATGTTCCTGATGAAATCGTACCGAATGATGACCTCAAAGGAACCGTCATTGAAGGTCGCTGCACCGAGTTCCGTTATTTCGCGGTCATAGGCAAGACCGAGCATCAACTGATCGGACAGCATGAAGCCAAAAAGTCCGCTGAACGCAGCATCCCATCTGTAGGCCACCCCACCGATAAACCTTTCGTTCAGCATGAAGTTGGCTGAAAGGTCTACCTGCAATGGAGCCCCTTGAACGGCCTTGGTCAAAAGGGTGGGCTTGAACTTCAAAAATGGATTGAGGTCCCAAACGTATCCTGTGATGAAATACATATTGATCTGCTCCTTGGCCGTGGACACAGAGGATTCATCAAAATGGGTGGTCTCCAATATTCTGGGGGCTGACAGCCCCACATAAAATCTGTCCGTATGGTAATAGACCCCTGCCCCTATGTTCGGAGAAAATTTGTTGCGGATATCCTGTTGGGATTGCAACTGCGGATCAACCTCAAATTCGTCCAGTTCTGAGTAGCGGATATCCAGCATATGGGCACTGGCCTTAAGGCCAAAGCTCAGCCTTCCCTCCCAAGAGGTTTGGATGGTATAGGAAAAATCCACATCAAAATAGGTTTCAGAGGTGGGCCCTATCTTATCGTTGACAATGGAAAGCCCCAATCCGACACCACGATAACCCATTGGGGTGTGGATATTGAGTGTCTGGGTCTCGGGGGCACCGTCAAGGCCCAACCATTGGTTCCGGTAGAGTGCCGCGATGCTCAAATGTCCCCGGGAACCTGCATAGGCAGGGTTCACACTCACGGTATTGTACATGTATTGGGTGTACTGTGCATCTTGCTGTGCGTGGAGGAATGACATGGTACAGATCATTAAGATCACTGGTAGCCATCCCATTTTCCCCCTAAAGATATTCTTGTCTGCAGCACTCATTTTCCTTATCTGTTTATGTATAGATAACCCGAAATCTGTTTCATGGTCCCACTTTGATCTTCATAATCTATCACGTAGAAGTAGGTACCCACTGGGAGTTTATTGTCACTATCCACAGTGACCCTTCCTTGTGATGTGCCGTCGAACACATTTCCACTGGTATTGTAGGATTTTGTCTGGAAAACCATGACACCCCACCTGTTGTATATCCTCACCGTATTGTTCGGATAGTTTTCTATGTATTTAATGGTAAACACATCATGGATGGTATCGCCGTTCGGTGTGATGACGTTTATAGGATCGAGTTCATCTTCACCGACCGTTGTCTCACCCAGATCGGGATCCAAATAATTCGGGATGCCATTGTCATTGGAATCGTCATTGGCATAATTTCCATCTCCATCCAGGTCTTCATCCATGGTCTCTATACCATCCCCATCATCATCAGAATCCCTGAAATCAGGAACACCATCTGAATCGGTATCAGGCAAGGCCGTGCCGGGGTCGTCCATTTCATCGTTCACATCGATATCGATGACTGTTTCACCTTCAAAGCCATCATCCAAGCCATCGTTGTCCTTATCCGAGCCTATGAACTCCACATCGGGAATGCCATCATGGTCATGGTCATGTCCTTCTATGGCATCGGGCACATTATCATCATCACTATCAAGGTCAACATAATCCGGGATACCATCGTCATCGGAATCCACTGGGATCAAACCTATGTTTCCATCCACTTCGTAGGCATCGTCCAGACCGTTCCCGTTAGCATCGACCAAACTGGGTAGTATATAGGACGAGATGGACTGGGATTCCACATTATCCGGAATACCATCATTGTCACTGTCAATATCCAGATAATCCGGAATACCATCACCGTCGGTATCCGTAGGATTGGTGGATGGATCGTTGTCGTTGTCCGCATTGAGATCTTCAAAACTATCCAATATACCATCCCCGTCACTGTCCAAGATTTGTTGTGAAGTGACCACCACCGTGATTGTGGCCGTACCACAATTTCCATTGGTATCACAAACGGTATATTCAAAAGAATCCATACCTGAATACCCTGGGTTGGGCACATAGGTAATATTGTCGTCGGATGGATTGGCCACAGTGCCATTATCGTTCAAAACAATGGTTCCGTTGGAGGGGTTGGTAGCTGTGATGGAACCCGAAGTGGGAATATCATTGTCATTGGCCCTCCAGGATATGGTCACATCGGTTCCTTGCTCGGTCGAGGTCACATCGTCATTGACATCCACAATTGAAAGCACATCAACAGTCACCGTTGCAGTGCTGCAATCCCCAAAATTGGTGCAAATGGTATAATCAAAACTATCATTGCCATTATAATCCGCATTGGGGATATAAGTGACCACGTCGTCCGATGGGTCGTTGGGTGTTCCATTGTCACCTACGTTCACGGTACCATTGGACGGACCTGTGATGGTCAAAGTCCCTGAGGTTGGCAGATCGGTATCATTGTCAAAGATCGGTACGACCACGGATTCGTCCTCGTTCACCACCACCATGTCATCCAACAAATTGGCCGCCTGACTCATACATACCACAGTGAAACGTGGCAGCTCGCTGCTATTCCCAACTTTTGTGATGGTGGCCGTGTAGTGGGTCACACTTTGCGTGCTGATGACCATGGGGCGGTTTTGATCGCCACTCAACGATGGGTTCCAACTCACGGTCGCTCCTGCAGGTACACTTGCGGAAATATCCAACGTCACCTCATTGTTCGGAGCTTCACAATCCGTCAATATAAAATAACCTGTTGCATTGGATCCACAAAGGGTGCCATCGTAGGTTGCGAAATAGACACCGGGTTGGGTGGCTTCATAGAATGAATTTGTTCCCAAGACCGTTCCAGGGTCGGATGCCTCATACCATCGGTAATTGTTCTCATCCCCTGTATTGGGTGCCTGGAGCAAAAACTGGGCATTTGCAAAGTTGATCCCCATCACCAGGATGAACAATCCAATGAATAAAGACGTATATGAGGTTTTTGGTTTCAAATCTGTGCGTCCGTATTGATTATTATTTTACGACAAAAACCACGTTGATCAATGCATTGTAATCGGCTGGTTGACCAATAATATCATACGAAAGGACACCACTTGCATTTATGCTCATATTGGCAAACACTGTCGGATCTGCATACGTCACATAATAGTATAGATCCGTTGCAGCATAAGTCGGTATTGCCGCAGGAGCACCTACACTGGCCACTGCAGGGGTACCATATTGAGCTACATATTGCGCATATAGATTCACTGTCCTACCGGTTCCATTTGATGAAGCATCAATTGCTATGGAAGGTGGATAGAAAATTCGTGCGGCTTTGGCTGTGATCGGGGCAATAGCTTGGATGACATCTTCAACGGTAGCCTCAGCATTTCCGTCACCATCCACATCCACAGGGTTGTCAGAATCTACTTCGGAAGCATTTTGATCATCTGTTGAAGGATCGCCATTACACACATATTCTGTTGAATCAATTTCACTTAGATCGAGGACTCCATTCCCATTGTCATCAATACCTGTATCCACTTTGATTCCTCCTGCAGAACAATTAGCTCCAGCAGGTTCAGCTGTAGTGACCACTAAATTGGCAAGTCCATCAGGGCCTTGATCACCGATTGGACCTTTGTCTCCAATAGGACCCTGCAGACCTTGTTCTCCAGTAGGGCCTTGTAGACCAACAGGACCTTGTTCACCCTGTGGACCTTGCGGGCCTTGGATGCCGGGGTCGCCCTGTGGGCCCTTGTCACCTGTCTCTCCCTTATCACCGGGGTCGCCCTGTGGGCCCTTGTCTCCGGTCAATCCCTTGTCACCTGTCTCTCCCTTATCGCCGGGGTCGCCCTGTGGACCTTGCGGGCCTTGGATGCCGGGGTCGCCCTGTGGGCCCTTGTCTCCGGTCAAACCTTTATCCCCTGTCTCTCCCTTATCGCCGGGGTCGCCCTGTGGACCCTGTGGGCCTTGGATGCCGGGGTCGCCCTGTGGGCCCTTGTCTCCGGTCAATCCCTTGTCACCTGTCTCTCCCTTATCGCCGGGGTCGCCCTG
>NZ_JAUZVW010000017.1:0-54159 GCF_033441575.1 Flagellimonas baculiformis | reverse complement strand
TTTCGGGGTTTTATTATACCTAAATATACGAATTAATTATCTGATAATCAAATAATTATGTCGCTTCTGAACGTGCCTGGTTAACAAAATCTACTGTAAGTTCTCTTTCCACCACAGGATCTTTAATAGAATGATCCAATTCCGAGTGAAGAGTTATTCGGCCTTTTATAACGCTGTCCCTAGCCATTTTAGCATTGAAATCATAAAAATTACTCTTACTGTAATCTATTTCTCCATTGTTATAGATTTTTCTGTTCCAACAAAGAGTGTCCCCAAATTCAGATATATAAAATTCGAATTCACTCAACTTTATCCCATTCAGGTTTACATATTTGACCCATTTTTTGTCGTATTTGGTTAATTGGATTTTGGATGGATCCGTTTTTAAATTTTGAACGGTTGAATCTTTTTCTATTTCAGGAACTTGATTGCTTTTTGAAATCGAATTGTCTTTGCAATTCCAAAAGAAAATTAGGAGGAGTAATATAAATAGTGATATGCTAAAAGAATTTTTCAAATAAGAAATAAATGGATTCGGCTACGATTTAGTTAGTGTGAGTAAGTAATAACTTTTACTCATAGTTTTTTATAACTTGTTTATATGACAAATGTAAAACACAACCACATACACCCCCAAATTAATCATAAAATCAATGCAGGGTATGATCTTTTGAGGATAATCAAATCTTAAAGAACCATACAAGCGCAATTATTCCCCGATATAGGCATTCAGCCTTTCCCAGAGCAGATTGTCAAAACTGGAGGGGCCCAATTGGCTTTCCCCGGCATCGTCCCCCAATCGCACGATCACCAAGTTTTCGCTGGGCACTAGGTAGAGTTTTTGGTCAAAGGCACCCAATCCCGCAATAAGGTCGTCAGGGGCATCGGGGAACAGTTCCCCCTCAAAAGTGGTTTCCGACCCCGGGGCCTTGTGCTGGCTCTTCCCGTTCAACCACCATAAATACCCGTACGAAGGGTTCAGGTTTTGGGAAGTGGTCGTCATTTCCGTAAAATAGGTCTTGTCCGATAAGATCTCGGTGTCGTCCCATGTGCCCTGGTTCAAACAAAGTAGTCCAAACCGGGCCATGCTCCGCGTATTGCTGAAGAAAAGGTTGTTGTAGCCCACCGTGATCCAATTGCCCTGCATCCCGATCCTGTCCCGTATCTTTTGATAGGAATAGGTTTTGAAATCCGTGCCGGTCGCGTTGGTCACAATTTGATCCAGTAGCGTATAGGCGGCATTGTGATAGTACCAATAGGTGCCCGGTTCATTTTTGTAGAGCAGACATTCTTTGTCATAGCAAAAAGGTTCGTCCACGGTATAGTCCAGCCCTGTGGTCATGGTCAAGTGGTGTCGCACGGTGATATTGGCCTCCTGTTCCGGGGTGAGCATGGACCATCCTTCACCCAAATAGTCCATGGAAGAATCGCCGATGGACAAAAATCCTTCTTCTTGAGCAATGCCGACCGTCATGGCCGTCAAGGTTTTTCCGGCGGAGTTCCACGAATGGTTGTCCCCTGCAGTGAAATCCCCAAAATACCATTCCACCACAATTTTGCCATCTTTCAGGATGATGAACCCATCGGTGCCCTTTTCCTCCAACAGATCGTAAAGGGCCTGTTCGGCCTCTGTGTTCCATGCCAGATTGGTGGGGGAGATGGTTTCCCATTCCGCGGAACCCACGGGAGGGAAATACAGTTCGCCTGTTTCGGGATCTGGGATGTTGTCGCCGTCTCCCGGACCATCGTCCGAAGAACAACTGAAAATCAACACGAGGCAAAGCAGAAGGAACGGATGTGCAAATCTTTTCATGACCTTGGAATTTGGACCTTAGACCCCCGTTGGGGCCAATAGTTTAACGCCTCAACAGGAAAATTATGCAGGCAAATCGATGTAATGCGCTGTGTTGTTGTATTTTTGCACTCCATTTATAGCAACTATGCGGACAAAATCGCTCAAGAAGAACAAAATCAATGTGGTGACACTGGGTTGTAGCAAGAATGTCTATGACTCCGAAGTGTTGATGGGACAGCTACGTGCCAATAACAAAGAGGTCGCCCATGAAGAGGAAGGCAACGTGGTGGTGATCAACACCTGTGGTTTCATTGCCAATGCGAAGGAGGAGAGCGTGAACACCATTTTGGAATACGTGCAGAAGAAGGAAGAGGGCCTCGTGGACAAGGTTTTTGTGACCGGCTGTCTCAGCGAGCGTTACAAGCCCGACCTGCAACGGGAAATTCCCAATGTGGACGAATATTTTGGTACGAGCGACCTACCCAACTTGCTCAAAGCACTTGGGGCGGATTACAAACATGAGCTGATCGGTGAACGGTTGACCACCACACCCAAGAATTATGCCTACCTGAAGATTGCCGAAGGTTGCGACCGTCCCTGTTCGTTCTGTGCCATTCCCCTCATGCGGGGCAAGCACAAGAGCAAGCACATAGAGGAATTGGTGGCCGAGTCAGAAAAATTGGCAGCAAAGGGCGTGAAGGAACTCATTTTGATCGCCCAGGATCTTACCTATTACGGTCTGGACCTGTACAAAAAACGGAACTTGGCCGAATTGCTCCAAGCCTTGGTCAAGGTGGAGGGCATCGAGTGGATTCGTTTGCACTACGCCTTCCCGACGGGCTTTCCCATGGATGTGTTGGAGGTGATGCGCGAAGAGCCCAAGATCTGCAATTATATCGATATCCCGTTGCAACATATTTCGGATGCCATACTTAAAAGTATGAGGCGCGGCACCACCCAGGCCAAGACCACCAAATTGTTGCAGGACTTTAGGGCAGCCGTCCCCGATATGGCCATCAGGACCACGTTGATCGTTGGCTACCCCGGGGAGACCGAGGAGGATTTCGCGATCCTACGGGATTGGGTCAAGGAAATGCGTTTTGAGCGTTTGGGATGCTTTACCTATAGCCATGAGGAGAACACCCACGCTTATTCGTTGGAGGATGATGTGCCCGAAGAGATGAAACAACAGCGTGCCAATGAGATCATGGAAATCCAATCGCAGATTTCATGGGAGTTGAACCAAGAGAAGATCGGAAAGACCTTCCGGTGCATCATCGATAGAAAGGAAGGCAACCATTTTGTGGGACGCACGGAATTTGATTCTCCCGATGTGGACAACGAGGTGCTTATCGATGCTACCAAGCATTACGTGAAAATTGGGGACTTTGCTACCATCGAGATCACCGATGCTTCCGATTTTGATCTATATGGGGTTCCGGTACAACTGTCCTAGAATTTCAATGCTTCCGTTGTAGCTCATAGTCATACAATTCCCTGCCCAATTGGGCCAAAAAGGGAATGCCCACTTCGTCATAGTCGTAGGCATCGTCATTGAAAATACCATCGCTGTTCACCAGAATGGTTGCCGTGACCATGAAATCCACATTGTTCAAGGTGTCCTGGATATAGGCGCAATCCGTCAGTGTGCCATAGGCATACCCTACTTTATTGTATATTTTGATGTGCTCCGGCATAGGGTCCGTGGAGTCGCCGAACAGGAAGAATTTGACATAACTGTCATAAAATTCCTCCGGATCGTACCCCAGTTTTGGAGGAAGGGTGTGCATCGCCTCCAATAAAAAATCATGCTGCTCCTCGCTCAGGTTGAAACGTTGGTCCGCGGGAAATGCTTCTGGAAAAATGACCCGCTTGAGGAGGGCATGTTGTGCGGGTATGGGGTAATGGTTCTTCAATGAAAAATCAAAAGGTTCGGTCTGCAGGGAATCATCGGCATAAAACCCCTTTCCTTTTTTGATGCCGTTCAGCTTTAAGGGTTTGGGAGAAGTGTTGATGATGGGTTTGCTCACGGCCGTTGTGGAATCGTTCAGGTAGATCACCAAAGGTGTGGTGGTGACATCGTCCGCATTGGGAACCGACAATCTATGGGCTATACGGATGGGTTCCACGCCCCTTCTGCGCATACGCAGGTTAAGGTCGTCCTGTCCCAAAAACTCAATCAACCTATTGTTGGCAGCATTGTCCGACACGGCAAATATTTCGGAAATGGCCTTAACAAAAGTGGTTTCCACCGAATCGCCCTCGATATAAAACCGGGTGTGCATGTCCAGCGAATCCAATTCGTTGAGCTTTTCCAGAGCGGCCACGGCAGCGGGAAACTTGACCGTGCTGGCCGGATAGAAATAATTTTCAGCGTTTACCTGAAAATCATGGTCGGTGAAGAAAATACTATCGTTCCTTCGGTCGATTTGCGTGAAACGGATCTGGACCTCGTGTGCGTCAAGATTTTCCATCACCTGCCTGATGTATGGATTCTCCGAAGCAAGCGCCTTTTCCAGCGGTTTGATCGGTTTGGTTTCCGAACAGGAAGTTACGAGAACCATCAACCCTAAAAGTATGTATATGCTGCGCATGCTGGATAGGATTAGAGTTCGCCCGAATAGATCTGGCCCCGATGTGGTTTCAGGATGTCCTTTACCTCTTTCAGCTCAAATTCAGCCACTACCAAAAAGGCAATGCTGTGGGTGGGGCCAAAATGCTCCACTCCGCTGAGGTCATATTTCAGCTCCTCCACGGTGACGAATTCTTCCAGATGTTTTCTGTAGTGCTCTGCAGTCCTTGCTGCGCTGGGCCCCCTGAAGTCCCAGATCATTTTTATTTTTCGGTCCAAAATTTTTTCCATTTCCTTACTGTTGGTCCAATACGGATATTCCTTTCTCGGCAAAGCTCTTAAAATCTTCCATGTATTTCAAGGATTGTTTTTTGAAGGCGCCCGGCATCAGGAAACCCATGAGTTTCATCCCAAGACCTGAAAACTGGAACTCGGATTCCGAGATCCAACGGGTTTTTCCATCTTCCTCCTTGAAATAATTTTTTTGGATGTTATGTACGCCCTTGGTGTCGTAGGTGGCGTGCATTTCTTCGGGGAGGTTGCGTTTGATGATGGTTTCCACCAGCTCCATTTCCCGTTTGCCCATTTGATAGCTCAAGCTCATCCTGGCGCCTTCCTGACCTGGGTTTTGGGACAGTTGTTCATAGGCCACAAGGCCCCGTTGCCAATGTTTCATGTTCTCGGGACTGTCCATTTTTTTGATGAATTCGTCCCTGGGTACATCAACAACGATTTCTGTCGTATACTTCATTTTTGTTTGGTTTTGCACTAATGTAACAATTTCTTTGTTGGCAGTGCCTACTAAAAATCTGTTAATGAGAAAGCAACCTGCTTGTAAGGGATCGTGTAATTGTTATTTTTGCGAAATGCTTATGCTCCAAAAAAACAACCTGTTCTTGCTTTGTGCAGCTTTTGCACTGCTGTTTTCTTCCTGCGATTCCTTGTTCAACGACGAGGAGGAGAAAGAGCCCTTGGCAAGGGTGGGGGATACCTACCTATATAAAGAGGACATCGCCTCGCTCATCCAGGATGATATGACGAAGGAGGACAGTACGTTGTTTGTGACCAACTATGTCAACAGTTGGGCCTCCAAGCAGTTGTTTTTGTCCAAGTCCAAGATCAACCTTCCCGAAGAGAAACTGGCGGAATTTGACCGATTGGTGTCCGATTACCGGGCGGATCTCTATACCAGGGCCTACATCGAGGCCTTGGTGTTACAGGCGCAGGACACAGCGGTGACCAAAAGCCAATTGCGGCAATACTACGAACAGGAAAAGGAAAACTTCAAACTGAACGAAAAACTGGTACAGCTCCGATTTGTGGGCATGCCGGCCCAGTTTTTGGACAAGGATGGGGTAAAGGCCAGGATCAGGAGTTGGAAGGAAGAAGACAAAAGGTATTTGGATTCCATAGCGGTACAGTTCAAGAAGATACATTTCAACGATTCTGTTTGGGTAAGCGCTTCCAGGGTCATAGAGGAAATTCCACCACTTACAGCGATGAACGAGGCCTCGCACTTAAAAAAATCACAATTTTTTGAGTTGCAAGATTCATTAGGGGTATATTTGGGCGTGATCAATAACATGCTGGAAGTCAATGACACAGCACCGTTTGAGTATGTGGAGCCAGACATCAGACAACTGATCCTGAACCGCAGACGTTTGAATTATGTGAAAAAACTGGAAACCGAAATTATAGATGAAGCCATTAAGAAGAAAGAATTTGAGGTTTATGACAAAAAATAACAAAGTACTTCTCGCCATTGCATTGCTTGCGCTATTTGGACATGCCAATGCCCAGGAAACCGATGAAGCTTTAACGGTGGCCGATACGACAAGTTCTGCCAATAAGATAAAACTGGATGGCATTGCCGCTGTAATCGGTGACTATGTGATCTTGGAATCGGACATCGATAAAACATTGATCGATCTCCAAAGCCAAGGAGCCTCCACAGAGGACATTACCCGTTGCGGCCTTTTGGGCAAGCTCATGGAGGACAGACTCTATGCCCACCAAGCCGTACAGGACAGTTTGCTGGTCTCGGACGATCAGGTGAACGCCCAAAGCGACAGGCAGATACAGCAGTTGGTCGCCCAGGTGGGATCTATGGAAAAAGTGTTGAAATTCTACAAAAAACCGGATGTGGAAAGTTTCCGCACCGAGCTTTTCGAGATCAATAAACTTCGGATGCTCTCCGAAAAGATGCAGGGCAAGATAGTGGAGGAAATTGAGGTGACCCCAGAAGAGGTGCGACAGTTCTTCTACAACATCCCAGAGGAGGAAAGACCGGTTTTTGGTGCCGAACTGGAGATTGCACAGATCGTGAAGCAACCTGAAGCACCAGAAGAAGAGAAACAAAAGGTCATCAACCAATTGAAGGAAATCAGGCAGGACGTGTTGGAAAACGATGCAAGTTTCAATGTAAAGGCCATCCTATATTCCCAAGACCCAGGTTCCAAATCCAGAGGGGGCTTGTACACCATGACCAAAGAGACCCAGTTTGTCAAGGAATTCAAGGATGTGGCCTTCAGTCTTCGTGAAGGCGAGATATCCGAACCTTTCGAGACTACATTCGGTTATCATATCATCTACGTGGAAAAAGTAAGGGGGCAGGAAAGGGATATCCGGCACATTCTCATGATTCCAGAAATTCCACAGAGTTCCATTGACAAGGCGGTCCAGGAATTGGATTCCATCCGGCAACACATTTTGGATGGCAAATATACCTTTGCGGATGCTGCATTGAATTTTTCGGATGAAAAGGAGACCAAGTTCGATGGAGGATTGCTGCGCAACCCCATCAATTTTGATTCCCGTTTTGAACTCACCAAGATGGATCCTACACTCTACAATCAAGTCCGTAACTTAAAGGACCAAGAAATCTCCAGACCGGTCCGGGAAGATGATCCAAGAGGGGGAGCACCCAAGTTCAAAATTATGAAGATCTCCAACCGATATGATGAACACAAGGCCGACTTTGCAAAGGATTACATCAAAATACAGGAATTGGCCCTTAGGGAAAAACAATTGAAGGCCATCAAAAAATGGATGGATGAACATATCGAGGATACGTACATCCACGTGAATGTGGACAATAAGGATTGCGATTTTGCAAACAACTGGGTAAAGGAGTAGGTGGATGTCGGACGTAGTTGCGGTTGAAAATCTCGTAAAAAAACACCAGGACCTAAGAAAAGAGATTGCCAAGGTCATTGTGGGCCAGGATAAGGTGATCGAACAGATACTATTGTCCATTTATACCGGCGGACATTCCCTGCTGATCGGTGTTCCAGGACTGGCAAAAACCTTGATGGTCAACACCATCGCACAGACCTTGGGGTTGGATTTCAAACGGATACAGTTTACCCCTGACCTGATGCCCAGTGATATTTTGGGAAGCGAGGTATTGGACCAGAACCGTAACTTCAAGTTCATCATGGGCCCCGTTTTTGGGAACATCATCTTGGCCGATGAGATCAACAGGACCCCGCCCAAGACCCAGGCCGCACTTTTGGAGGCCATGCAGGAAAGGGCCGTCACCATCGCCGGAAAACAACACAAACTCAATAGACCATACTTTGTATTGGCCACCCAAAACCCGATTGAACAGGAAGGGACCTATCCATTGCCAGAAGCGCAATTGGACCGGTTCATGTTTGCCATCGAGTTGAAATATCCCTCTATTGAAGAAGAGATCCAAGTGGTCAAAACCACCACAACGGATGAAGAGGTCCAAGTGAATACCCTTTTTAATGCAGATGAGATCATTGCTGTGCAGCATTTGATCAGACGCATTCCCATCCCCGACAATGTCGTTGACTATGCCGTGAGACTGGTCAACCGGACCCGGCCCGGTTTGGAAGGTTCATCGGATTTTATCAACAATTATGTGGATTGGGGGGCAGGCCCACGGGCGTCCCAGAATTTGGTGTTGGCGGCAAAGGCCCATGCGGCCATCCACGGGAAGTTTTCCCCGGACATCGAGGATATCAAGGCTGTGTCCACGGGAATCCTTCGTCACAGGATCCTTAAAAACTACAAGGCGGAGGCCGAAGGCATTTCTGAGGAGAAAATAATCTCGGAATTGTTATAGATATCAAATCTTCACGATTTATTTAGGTCGATTCTAATTCCGAAATACCCTGTATTTTAGTAAATTTACCAAATTACTAAAATCTTAAAAAACTCGATTGTATAATGGCATTTGATATTGATATGATTAAGGGCGTCTACGCTTCCATGGGGGAACGCGTGGAAAAGGCTCGTGAATTGGTTGGAAAACCGTTGACCCTATCGGAGAAAATATTGTATTCGCATTTATGGGACGGGACACCCACCAAAGAATTTATCAGAGGGAAGGATTATGTTGATTTTGCACCGGACCGGGTAGCCTGTCAGGATGCAACCGCCCAAATGGCATTATTACAGTTCATGCATGCTGGTAAACCCAAGGTTGCCGTGCCCACCACCGTACACTGTGATCACTTGATCCAGGCAAAAGTGGGCGCCGAAGCCGATTTGAAAAGGGCCAACCAGACCAGTAACGAGGTTTTTGATTTCTTGGAGTCCGTATCGAACAAATATGGAATTGGATTCTGGAAGCCTGGTGCAGGGATTATCCACCAAGTGGTTTTGGAAAACTACGCGTTCCCAGGAGGAATGATGATCGGGACCGATTCCCATACCGTAAATGCGGGTGGTCTCGGAATGGTGGCCATTGGAGTAGGAGGTGCAGATGCCGTGGATGTAATGTCAGGTATGGCTTGGGAATTGAAATTCCCCAAACTCATCGGTGTCAAGTTGACCGGTAAACTTTCCGGCTGGACCGCACCCAAAGATGTGATCTTGAAAGTGGCCGATATCCTTACCGTTAAGGGAGGAACAGGGGCCATCATCGAATATTTTGGCGAAGGAGCCACTTCCATGTCCTGTACCGGAAAAGGGACCATTTGTAACATGGGTGCCGAAGTGGGCGCGACCACTTCCACCTTTGGCTATGATGAATCCATGGACCGTTACCTAAGGGCCACGAACCGTGCTGATGTTGCCGATGCCGCTTTGGCAGTAAAACAACATTTGACCGCAGACCCAGAGGTGTATGCCAATCCAGAAGATTATTTTGACCAAGTGATCGAGATTGACCTGGACACTTTGGAACCCCACTTGAACGGACCTTTTACGCCAGATTTGGCGACTCCCATTTCCAAAATGGGCGAAGCAGCCAAGAAAAACGATTGGCCTTTGAACGTTGAGGTAGGATTAATCGGGTCTTGTACCAACTCTTCCTACGAGGACATTTCAAGAGCGGCCTCTCTGGCCAAGCAAGTGGCCGATAAGAATTTGAAGACCAAGTCCCAGTTCACCATCACCCCTGGTTCCGAACAGGTCCGTTTCACCATTGAGCGGGATGGTTTCATCGATACATTCAATAATATTGGTGCCACCGTATTTGCCAATGCCTGTGGACCTTGTATCGGGATGTGGGACCGTTATGGCGATAAAGCCGCCGATGGACCCCGAAATACCATCGTTCACTCTTTCAACAGGAACTTTGCGAAAAGAGCCGATGGAAATCCCAATACCCTGGCCTTTGTGGGCTCACCCGAACTGGTCACGGCCATTGCCATTGCCGGTAGGTTGGATTTCAACCCAGTGACCGACAAGTTGATCAATGAGGACGGGGAAGAGGTGATGCTGGACGAACCAAGAGGATACGAACTTCCTCCAGAAGGTTTTGCCGTGGAAGATGCGGGCTATATTGCCCCAAAGGAAGATGGAAGCGGTGTTGAAGTCATTGTGGCCCCAGATTCAGAGCGTTTGCAGCTTTTGGATCCATTTGAGCCCATCACTTCCGCAAGTCTGAAGGGAATGAAGTTATTGATCAAGGCCTTTGGCAAATGTACCACTGACCACATTTCCATGGCCGGACCATGGTTGCGCTTCAGGGGGCATTTGGACAACATTGCCAACAACACCCTCATCGGTGCGGTCAACGCATTCAACAAAAAGACCAATTTCGTAAAGAACCAATTGACAGGTGAATACGGAGGCGTTCCCGATACCCAGCGTGCCTACAAAAAGGCAGGGATCAAGACCTTGGTCGTGGGAGACCACAACTACGGGGAAGGGTCATCCAGGGAGCATGCGGCCATGCAGCCAAGACACTTGGGTGTTGCAGCCGTATTGGTGAAATCCTTTGCCAGGATCCATGAGACCAACCTGAAAAAACAGGGAATGTTGGCCTTGACCTTTGCCAAGGAAAGCGATTACGATCTAATCCAAGAGGACGATACCTTCAATTTCTTGGACATTGACCAGTTTGCTCCGGATAAACCATTGACCATTGAAGTGGTCCATGCCGATGGTAGCAAGGACACCATCATGGCGAACCATTCGTACAATGATGCACAGATCAAGTGGTTCAATGAAGGTTCGGCACTCAATTTGATCAAAAAAGAGAATGCTTAATTCTTTTTGAGATAATTCAAGAAAACTCCTGATATTGCCAAAATATCAGGAGTTTTAATTTTATATCCTAAGTGAATGAAGATCAGTAAAAAGACCGTCCTCAACATTATATTGATTCTTGTTGTGCTCTCTTTTTTTGTGACCCCAATGGGGCATTATGGCAAAATTTTGCTCAATCGGATGTTTTCCTTTTCCCCCTCGTTGATCGAGAAAGAGGAAAGGAAACAGATAACCGATTACGATTGGAGGTTGAAGGATGCGGAGTGGAATTTTTTCAACTTTGAAAGATCAAAGGGCAATGTGGTCTTCATCAACCTTTGGGCCTCTTGGAAACTCCCTTCGGAAGCTGAACTGGCCAGTGTTCAGGAACTGTATGACAAGTACAAGGGCAAAGTCGATTTTTACATCATCACCAATGAGGATAGACCGCCGGTTGAAGCCTTTATGGAAAAGCATGGGTTCACCTTTCCCGTGACCTACTTGATCATTGGGGACAAGATGCCCATCGATGCCAGTGAAGTGCCTTCTTCTTATTTGATCGACAAGTCAGGGAACATCGTGGTCCATGAAAAGGGAATCTCGGATTGGAGCACCAGCAAGGTGTACAACTTACTGGATGAATTGATTGCGGAATAATTCCAAAAAATGAAACTTTCCAAGGAGCAGATCAGCAATGCGATATGGATATTGGCCCTGGTGCTCATCCTGTTTACCCCTGTTGGCTTTCATCTTCGGGTATGGGCAAACAAGGTGATAGCTGCGACCTTAAGTGCGGATGTGGTAGAGGATGAAGAACAGATCACGCTAGAGGATTACCATTGGAACTTGGTGGACCTTGAAGGCAAGCAAATCGATTTTCAATCCACTAAGGGAAAAGTGGCGGTAGTGAACGTATGGGCGACTTGGTGCCCTCCCTGTGTGGCCGAGCTGCCAAGTTTTGTGGAACTGTACGGCGATTATAAGGACAAAGTGGTCTTCGCCTTTGTGGCCAATGACGAAAAGGCCAAGGTGGAAGCATTCCTGAAGAAAAAAGGATATGGACTACCTGTATATTTTCAAGCATCCGAAGCACCGCAAGAACTGACCGGCAGCACCATTCCCGCTACCTACATCATCAGCAAATCGGGCAAAATCGTGGTGGATGAAAAGGGGGCGGCCAACTGGAATTCCGAACGAACCCGGGCTCTGTTGAACGAGCTTATCGCCGAATAAATTATTGCTTCTTAAAGTATTTGAAGGGGACGACCAGCATCCCAAAGCATTCCCCATCTTCCTTGCCCAAGTGTTTGTGGTGCATCTTATGTGCCCTTCTTACACCCCTCGCATACCAATTGTTGGCGTTTCTGAAGATTTTGAACCGTTGGTGGATAAAGATATCGTGCACCATAAAATAGGCAATGCCGTAGGCCAATATACCAAATCCCAATGGCCAGCCATACCAGAACGAAGTGGCACTGCCCAAATAAAACAAGGTCATGCTCACGGCGGCATAGAAGAGAAAAAAGGCATCGTTTCGTTCGAACCAGGAATCGTGGTCCTTCTTGTGATGGTCTTTATGCAGGCTCCATAGAAAACCGTGCATCACATATTTATGGGTAAACCACGCCATGAACTCCATAAAACTGAAGGTTGCCAAAAAGATGAGTATCCAGAGCACTATTTTCATTGTACCATTTGTAGTTTATAATTAAGGTAAGAATGTGCCAATAGCCCAAATTTTTCATAATTGGGCACCCGGATGCGCGAGTTCTTGATTTCCAGAGGAGGAGTACTCTGCAGTTTATGGAGGAGTTTCTTGTAGTACCGATAAGCCGTATAAACCCCAAATTTGGCTTGTTCGGGCAGTTTGATTATTCCTGAATAGCCAAGGGCGAAATCTGCCTTGATCTCGTTCACGATACGTTTCTTGGACTGTTCATCCAGCTCCAACAAGTTGGTATTGGGGAAATAGGTGCGGTTCAGGTCTTCGTAATCGGCTTTCAGGTCCCGTAAAAAGTTCACTTTTTGGAAGGCAGATCCCAAGGCCATTGCGGATTCCTTGAGTTCCTCGTATTTTTCCTTGTCCCCGTTCACAAAAACACATAGGCACATCAAACCGACCACATCCGCGGAACCATAGATGTATTTTCGATATTCATCAAAAGTCTCATATGTTTTTTTGGTGAGGTCCATGCGCATACTTTCCATAAAGGACTCCACCAAGTGATGGGGAATGTCATATTTGTGATAGGTGTGCTGAAAGGCGTTCAGAATCGGATTAAGGCTGATCTTGTTTTGGAGGGCCTCTTCCATATCCTTTTCAAAAGCATGGAAAAGCCTCTCCTTGTCGTAATCGTGGAAAGTATCCACAATTTCATCCGCAAACCGCACAAAACCATAGATGTTGTAGATGTCCGAACGGATGGAGGGCGCCAGCATTTTGGTGGCCAGTGCAAAAGAGGTACTGTAGGATTTCGTCACAATTTTGCTACAGTGGTACGAGACGTCATCAAAAATAGTTTTCATTTTTTTACATCTTTAGTGATTAGATTGGCCACCAATTTTCCAGAGATCAAGGACGGTGGCACCCCCGGTCCCGGAACGGTAAGCTGACCGGTAAAGAACAGGTTCTTTACCTTACTACTTTTGAGGTTAGGTCTTAAAAAAGCGGTCTGCTTCAATGTATTTGCCAAGCCATAGGCATTTCCTTTATAGGAATTGTACTGCTCCACAAAATCATTTACACAAAAGCTCTGCTTAAATATAATGGTATTTTTTATCTGTTGGTGTGTCAATCGTTCAAAACGATCCATCACAATGTCAAAATATTGCTCCCTCAACTGGGGTGTATCCTCCAATCCGGGCGCGATCGGAACCAAGAAAAATCCGGTTTCACAACCTTCAGGTGCCATGGATCCATCGGTCACCGAGGGGAAATTGGCATAGAACAAAGGATTACTGGGCCATTGCGGATCATCATAGATTTCCTGTGCGTGCTTTTCAAAATCGGTATCAAAAAAAAGATTGTGGTGCTCTATGTGCTTCAACCTTTGGTTGAAACCGATATAGAACAACAGGGAAGAAGGGGCATAGGTCTTTTTCGCCCAATATTCCTCAGAGTATTGTCTGTATTTTTTGTCCAACAAGGTTTCTGAATGATGGTAGTCCGCACCACTGACCACATAATCTGCCAGATGGTTTTTTCCCTGACTCCGAATCCCGATGACTTCCCCATCGGACACCAAAATATGGGTAGCAGGACTATTGGTATGGATTTTCACCCCAAGTTCTTCCGCCAGGCTCTTCATAGCCTTGATGATTTCGTACATGCCCCCTTTGGGGTGCCATGTGCCCAAACCAAAATCGGCAAAGTTCATAAAATTGTAAAAAGAAGGGGTGTTGCTCGGTTTTGCACCCAAGAAGAGCACGGGAAACTCCAAAGTGGAAACGAGCTTTTGGTTTTTGAACCTCTTGCGGACCTCTTGGCTGATGGTCTTGAAAAACTGGTCCACCCGCAGCACCGTTTCCTTGGTGACCAGTTCCAGAGGGGAGAGGCCGGGTCGGAGCACCACCTTGTTGATGGCGATGTCATAATTTTCCTGTGCCTGACCAATGAATTGTCGAAGTGGCCCGCTGCTTCCGGGCTCTATCCGTTCAAATTCCTCACAAATGGTTTCCATGCAGTCACCAATGGTAAGGGTATCATCCTCAAAAAATATCTTGTAGGCAGGGTTCAGTTTGTCCAATTGGTAGTAATCGGCCGTGGTCTTTCCAAAATCTGCGAAGAACTTGTCAAAAATATCGGGCATCCAATACCAACTGGGACCGATGTCAAATGTAAAGCCGTCCTTTACCAACTGCCTGGCCCTTCCTCCGACCGTATCGTTTTTTTCAAAGATTTCCACTTCAAATCCGGCCTTGGCCAAATAGCAGGAAGCGGACAGGGAAGAAAAACCGGAACCTATGACAATGGCTTTTCTCATTTGGGTTCCAAGAATTCTATGAGGTGATCAATGGAGTTGAACAGCTTTACGGTATCGGGGAGTCCCTCTTTGTTGATATGCTGTATCTGATTTCCCAAAACATATAGCTTGGAGTCGGGGGACATTTCCAATACTTCGTTGAACCTTTTCAGATAATCGTTCAGGTCTTGCTGGGTGGGAGCAACGGTGAAATACGAAATGAAGCGGATGTTGTTGTAATACTTGAGCAGGTCCACCAAGTTTTCAATGGGCATGGTCTGGCCCAGATAAATGGTCTTGTAACCCCGCAAAGCAATCTGATAGTTGATGTACAACAGTCCTATCTCATGGATTTCATTTTCGGGCAGGAACAGCACATATACCTTGTCCTTTCTTGTGGGCTCCTCGATCTGGAGCTGCTCGGTATGGATGTAGATTTTCTGCTTTATCAGGTTGGAAATGAAATGTTCATGTGCCGGGCTGATGGTATTCGTCTGCCACAGAAGTCCCAACTCGTTCAGAAGGGGAATGAAAACCTTCTTGAAGATATCGGTAAAGGTCTTGCCTTCCATCAGACTGTTGTACGTCTTCAGGAAAAGTGACTGGTCAAAATTGAGCATGGCCAGTTTGAGGGAATTGAGCGCATGGCTCTTTTCGCTGTTCTTGGCCACAATTTCCTTGACCAGGGCAGGTATCTTCGAATCTTCCAGTTTGGCAATCTTGGATATTTTATAGCCGTTGTTGTAGAGTAGGGTGACATTCAGCAGTTTTTGCAAACTGGCAAGACTATAGGTCCGGATGTTGGTGTCGGTCCTTTCCGGATTGAAAAGATTGTACCTTTTTTCCCAGATACGGATGGTATGGGCCTTTATACCAGAAAGGTTTTCCATATCCCGAATACTGAAAGAGTTTTTTACGTTGTTCATACTTTTAAAGTAAACGTTAAACAAATTTACAATTAAAACGATGCCAACCTATTATTTTATCATAAATTTTTGGATTCTTCCTTGGCAATATGGACTGAAATATGGAAAAGGGATTGAAAATTTTTTGGTGGTTGAGGCCCAAAAAAGAAAAAACCGCAATCTCTTGCGGTTTTCTTTAGTGCCCACGACTGGATTCGAACCAGCACGTCCTTACGAACACCACCCCCTCAAGATGGCGTGTCTACCAATTTCACCACGTGGGCGGTTGAAATTTTGGTTTGCAAATATAATCGTTTTGAACAAATCGGTACAATGCAAACCTTGTTTTTCTGGCTATTTGTACAGCATTAAAAATTAGGGCGGCATGTCAGCGTGTGTGCAAGGAAGTTTGAAATGCGACTAATATTTAGTATATTGATTGGGTTACACAAAATCCAAGTAAAGTTTACAATATCATAATCTCTGGCCTCTACTATTTTTATGAAATTTGTATCCAATAATAAGTACTCCAACGATAAGGCCACTCCGGAAAAGCTAGCCAAGATGATCAACCAATCCGATAGGAACGCGTTCAACTCTCTATTTGGGATGCTTTGGGAGCCCATGTACACGTATGCATCATCTTTGGTCATGAACGATTCCACTGCCAAGGATCTGGTACAGGAAGTATGGATCGATTATTGGCAGCGGAGGGAAACCATTGAAGTCCAAAATGTCAAATCATATCTTTTCAAGGCCATCCGCTACAAATGCTACAATGCCCTCAGGGACATGAAATTCAACAAGATCCAAATAGAGGTGGCCCATTCCGTCTATATCGATTCCGAAGTGGAAATGGAGGCCGACCTGGCAGATCTGTCCAAACGAATCGATGAAACCATTTCCAGCTTGCCCAAAAGATGTCAGGAAGTTTTCATACTGAGCCGTGTGAACCATGTCAACAACAAAGAGATTGCCGAAAAATTGAACATTTCCCAACGATCAGTGGAAAACCAAATATCATTTGCCCTCCGCAGACTTCGCAAAGAACTCTCCACTGTTAAGGCATTGTTTTTTTAAATCCCCTTCTTTTTTCCTAAAGGTTAACAGCGCCCTTGGAAGTTTAAATAAACATTAAAACCCAATGAATGTGTGTGCGTGATGGTGCGTCTATGGTACTTATATATGAAATGCACACACAATGACAGAAAAAAAGATCAAGGGATTGATGGAAAAGTACCTCAATGGTACGATCACCAAAAAGGAGGAATCCCTTCTTGAAAGGTTTGATGGAAGACTTTTGTCCAAAAACCATAAAGATGTTTTCAAGGATGAAAGGCATAGAAAACAGATTGAAAGGCAGTTGTCCCAAAACATCTTCAGACCAAAAAAAAGAATTTCCTTCCCAAAGTGGGCCAAGGTCGCGGCATCGATTGTCTTGATGGCCGGTGTTGCCTATTTCGTACATATCCATACCAAAGCTGAGGAAAAGATAAATCCCATTGTGGAAGTGACAAAGACCACGGAATGGGGGCAGAAACTGAACCTCACCTTGGCCGATGGCACCCAGATCCGCTTGAATTCGGGCAGTACCATAACCTATCCAGACAGGTTTGAAGGGGATGTTCGCGAAGTGGTGTTGGAAGGGGAGGCCTTTTTCGATGTCGCCAAAAATCCCAATAAACCTTTTGTCATCAGATCGGGCGAAGTGCTCACCACCGTGTTGGGTACCTCGTTCAACATCAATACCTATCCGGATATCCAACAAATTGCCGTCACCGTGGCCAGTGGAAAGGTAAAAGTGGCATCCCACGAGAACGAAATCCACCTTGGCCCCAACGAGCAGGGCATTTTTGACAAAAAGACCAAGACCATTTCCAAGAAAATGACGGACATCTCCACGTTCTTGAACTGGAAGGATGGGATCATACATTTTGAGGACACCAGCTTGGCCCAAGTGGTAGAATCCCTTGAACGATGGTATGGCGTCACCTTCGTCTTTGAAAATGAAAACCTCAGAAACTGCCATGTCACCGCCACCTATAAAAATGAAATGCTACCGGCCGTTCTGGAAAGCATTGCCTATGCCAAGAAGGGGTTGCGATATGAATTTCTGGAGAACGATAAAATCTTGATAAAAGGAAAATGTACCGACTAAACTGAACCAATACACACGCCTATGACATAGAACAACCAGACAAAAAAACAGCCCATAACACTTTGGCGAGCGGATATAGGCTGTCAGTCCGATGATTACAACTAATTATAACCATTTAAACATGATGTGAAATTATGAATTCACTAACTATTAAACAATTAATCAAGTTGACATTCCACACATTTTGCTACCTCATGATCTTGGCACTGCTGAACCCAGTACTGGCCGCTGATGTCCGAGGACAGAAACTGGAAAACTACAAGGTGGACCTCACCGTGACCGATGCCACGGTGGTAGAGGTCTTGAAACAGATAGAGGAACAGACCAACTTCAAGTTTGTGTATGACAGGAAGGTGGGGAGACTGCACAATACCTATGACATTGCCTATCGGAATGTATCCCTCCGTTCCATTTTGGAACTGATGGCGAAAGATGCCGATCTTACCTTTAGGAGGATCAACCACACCATTTCCATAGATGTGAAACCACAGGCCCCGGCAGTGGTGGTCGAAGTGGCCTTCATCACCGTGACTGGTCAGATTACGGATGAAAATGGCGTGCCATTGGCGGGTGCGTCCGTACTGGAAAAAGGAACAGGAAATGGCACCATTACCGATTTTGATGGTAAATTTTCCATTGATGTGGAAAGTGATGCCATTCTTCAAATTTCCTATTTGGGGTACAAATCGCAAGAGGTATCCGTGGGTGGACGTACTTCCATCAATGTGCAATTGGAAGCGGATGCCACCCTTTTGGAAGCTGTGGTCGTGGTTGGGTACGGTACCCAGCGCAAGACAGACGTTACAGGTTCCATTGCCTCGGTGGATAGCGAGGACTTCAACAAAGGGATTGTGATGAACCCCGGACAATTGCTCCAAGGAAAAGTAGCCGGGGTCAATATCTCCAATGTAAGTGGAGAACCGGGTGCTGCGCAGGATGTGATCATCCGCGGTGTGGGCAGTATGCGTTCCGGCACAACGCCCTTGTACGTTATCGATGGTTTTGCGCTGGACAATACCAGCACCGGAGTGCCCACGAACCCGTTGAACTTCATCAACCCACAGGACATTGAAAGCATCGATGTGTTGAAGGACGCTTCCGCAGCTGCCATTTATGGGTCCAGGGCCGCCAATGGGGTCATCGTCATCACCACCAAAAAAGGCAAGGTGGGAAGGACACAGATGGACCTGAGCGTTTCCACAGGATTTTCAACATTGGCCAACAAGGTGGATGTTTTCAATGCAGATGAGTTCCGAAGAGAGGTTGTGGCCGCAGGTGGCAATTTGGAAGATGGAGGTGCCAATACAGATTGGCAGGATGCTTTGACCCGTACCGGTTTTTCCAAGAATGTGAACTTTTCCATGAGCGGGGCCAGTGATAAGTTTACCTATCATGCCTCCTTGGGCGTGAACGATCAACAAGGGATTTTAAGATCCAATGATCTGAAACGTTATTCCGGTCGTTTGAACCTGACCCAAAAAGCACTCAACGATCGTTTCAAGGTGGAATTCAATATGACGGCCAGTAGAACGGAGAACCAAAGGGCCAATGCCAGATCCATTGTGGGTGACATGCTACAGATGAACCCCACTTTGCCACTATATGTCAATGGGGAGCCAAGTCCTTTGGACAACAGACTCAATCCATTGGTGCGTGAGCAAATATACAGTGACGATGCATTGAACCACAGGATATTGGCCAACTTGTCGCCATCCATTGAAATCATCAAAGGATTGACCTACAAATTGAACTTGGGCGTGGATTATTCCACCACCGATCGCGATGTACAGTTCATGCCCTTCTCCCAATTGGAAGGCTACCTTTTGGGAACTCTCACCAGTACTTTTACCACCAATAGGAACAGCCTTATCGAGAACACCCTTACCTATGATTTCAGCACCGATAGGCACCGCCTTACCTTTTTGGCCGGACATACCTATCAGGATACGTATGTGCACCAAAGGGAGTTTGAACTGGAAGGCTTTTCGAACAATGGCATCGACCCTAAATACCAAGATCAGATCAGTGGCGAGAGCAACCAGACCTATATGAACACCTTTGCGACCGAGAACGAACTTCAGTCCTTTTTTGGAAGGATCAATTATGGGTTTGACAACAAATACCTGTTGACCGCGACCATGAGGGCAGATGGTTCCTCCAAGTTTGGGGGCAACAACAAATATGGCTACTTCCCTTCAGTGGCATTGGGTTGGAACATCATGAACGAAGACTTCCTGAGCTCCAACACGGCCATCAACAATTTGAAACTTAGGGCCAGTTGGGGTAAGACGGGAAACCAGGAAATTCCATCCAAGATCACCAAGCTCAGCTATACCGATAGCAAGGACAACAACGATTCCTATCCGATCAATGGGGATGAAAGTTCCATTGAGGATTATCCCTACGGTACCATTTTTACCCGTTTGGCCAACCCCGACATTCAGTGGGAGGTTTCCCAGCAGACCAACATAGGTCTGGATTTTGGTCTGTTCAACAACCGCTTGTCCGGTACCTTGGACTATTTCAACAAGGTGTCCGAGAACATTCTGTTGGAAGTGACCCCGGCCGACCCCATTCAGCCTACGGCCAAATACTGGACCAATATCCCCGGCATGGAAATCAAGAACAACGGTATCGAGTTCGCTTTGGATTACCATAGCGACTACGACAAGGATTTTTCTTATAACATCGGCGGAAACTTGGCCTACACCAAAAACGAAGTGGCCAATTCCCCCTATAAAGTGCTGACCACCGGTGCCGCCCAAGGAGCGGGCCAAACAGGTGCGACCATCAATGGAAACATCAACGGAGAGCCCATCGGGTCTTTTTACATGCTTGAGTTTTTAGGTATCGGCGATGATGGCCTGAGCATTCATTCCGAAGAAAGGAGTGTAGTGGGATCGGCCCTGCCCGATCTGATCTATGCCTTCTACCTCAATTTCCGCTACAAAAGCTTTGATCTGGGCATGAACTTCAACGGGGTTTCGGGCAACAAGGTATACAACCACACTGCCATGAGCCAGTTCACCAAGGGATTGTTGGCCTCTAATTTCAACACCACTTCGTTGGCCACCCAGTTTCCCAATGAGGACATCACCAATTCGAACACCGTATCCACCCGCTACTTGGAAGACGGGGATTTCCTTCGCCTGAACAATGCCACTTTGGGCTATAGTTTAGATCCAGCCTACATCGGACTGGATGGTCTGGTCAATGGTATCCGTTTGTCCGTAACCGGTCAGAACCTGTTCGTGATCACGGATTACAGCGGTTATGATCCAGAGATCAATTCCAACTTGACCATTGATGGCATCCAGACCTTCGGGATCGATTACTTCAACTATCCCAAGACCAGGACCGTTGTATTTGGCTTAAACGTATCATTCTAATCTAAAAAAGATTCATAAAATGAAAAATAAAATCATAATAGCACTTTTCAGTATTGGACTGTTGGCAAATTTTAGCTGCACCGATTTGGAAGAAGATGTGATTGACGAATCCCTGGAAGGAAGCGGGCAGGCCGAAGCCGTGAGCGGTGCCATAGCCCCGGCCTATGGCCAAGTGGCCTGGGTGTGGAGACACACCAATTATTATGGTCTGCAACTGATCGCTGCCGATGAGGCCATTTTGCCCTACCGTGGGGGAACCGACTGGTATGACGGTGGAAAATTCTTGGAGACGCACTCACATACCATTGCTCCCGGGAACGATTTGGTGGGAAGTTCATGGAACGAAGTCACCAGAAATATTTCCAGGACCTTATCGGCCATTGAGGTATTGCGACCTTTGGCTGAAGCAGGGGATGCCGAAGCAGAAGGGGCATTGTATGAAATGATAGCCTTGCGGGCCTATATGAACATGTTGATGTTGGACAGTTGGGGCCTTGTCTTCAAAAAAGAAGTCTCCAGTGAACTCTCCGAGATCCTAAGGGGTGAGGAGGCCATAGATTATATCGAAAGTGAATTCCTGTCGGTAGTGGATGTCATAAATACCAGCAGAGGGCCGGGAAGGATCACGCAGGCAGCGGTTTGGGGCTTTTTGGCACGATTGAACCTCAACGCAGCGGTGTACCGTGATCCCTACGGAACCCCAAATTTTTCAACCGAGGAAATGGACAAGGTGATCGAGTATACGGATAACATCATCAATTCAGGGGCATTTTCCCTTTCCCCCGAATATTTTGACCTTTTCAATGATGACAACAACTCCAACCCCGAATTGATTTTTGGCGCAGACCAGCGTGGGGTCATGAACAACGAGCACAGCCGATGGGCCTATTGGTCCTTGGCAGGTTCTTGGTTTCCACGGCCAGAGCACCCAAGTGCGGATGGTACCGATGGTCCGGCCATCACCTCTGATTTTTACCAGACATGGGTCGATGCCTACGGAGGTGAAGATCCCGCAGAGGCAGATGCCCGCTTTTTTATGGAGAACCAAATGATTCCAGCCGAATTGCAAGACTTGACGGGAGTGACCCCTGAGAATGATGAGGACCATTACTATTGCATGTCCGCAGAAGATTTTGAGATCAATAGGGGAATCATCAGGGGAGTCATTTGGGGACCAAGAAAGGACGAAAGTGGAAACTTTATGACCTGTGATGCAGGTTTCCGTATCTATCCCGTGATCCAAACCAAAGGAAATGGACCCGATAAGAACGTGGATTATGTGAACCACACTCTCCAAGTGGACTTCACCAACGAAGGAAGATTGCACCGAAACGGGTACAGGGTTTCCAAGTACCAGTTTAGCCGTACCTCTCCCAATGGGAACAACTACAGCAGCGTGGATCTTGTGCTGATGCGTTTGGCGGAGATCTATTTGATGCGTGCCGAGGCCAAGTTGAGAAAAGGGGACAATCCAGGGGCCTTGGCCGATGTAAACTTTGTAAGGGCGTCAAGGACCGCCCGTCCCGATCAAACTCCGGAAGCTTTGGCATCCATCGATTTGGACATCCTTTTCCGGGAGCGTGGTTTTGAATTGTATTGGGAAGGCTTTAGACGCACCGATCAGATCCGTTTTGGACATTATGAGGACACATGGACGGAAAAAACAGATACCGATGTGCACCACAGACTGTTCCCCATTCCACAGAATGCCATTGATGGCGCATCCAATGTGCCAGGTTATTTGGAACAGAACGAAGGATATTGATGCTTCAATAATAGTATAGTATATGCGGCAGGAGGAGTTATCCGCTTGCCGCATATTATTTTCAAACAATAAGCAATATGAACACACATTGGAAATATATCGCCATGGCCCTTTTGATGGGGACCGTGAGTTGCACTACAGGTACGAAAGAGGGAAAAGAAACCGACACCACGACAGAGGAACCCTTGAGCATCATCTTGATGATTGGGGATGGTATGGGCGTTCCCCAAGTATCCACCGCCTATTATTTTGGCAACGGCACACCCAACTTTTCGCGCTTCAAGCATATCGGATTGCACAAGACGTCTGACAAAAGCCATAGGATCACCGATTCGGCAGCAGGCGCGACCGCCTTTGCCATTGGCCAAAAAACCTATAAAAGGGCCATAGGCGTTTCGGTGGATACCATACCCCAAGAAACCATACTGGAGCAACTCCAAAAAGAGGGCTACCAAACGGGGCTTATCAGCCTGACGACCATCACCCATGCTACGCCGGCCAGTTTCTATGCCCATGTGAAGGACAGGGACATGCACGAGGAAATCGCTTTGCAATTGACTTCGGCCAACGTCGATTTTTTAGCAGGTGGCGGTAAAAAGTTCTTCAATAAAAGAGCGGATGGCAAAGATCTTTTCAAGGTCTTGGTGGACAAAAATTATCACTTGGATACCTTGCAGCTTTCCAAGACCGATGCAGGGAAAAGAAATGCGTATCTTCTTGCCGAAGAAGGTGTGCCTTCAAAGACAGAGGGAAGGGAAGACTTTTTGAGTGATGCAACTACTTTGGCCTTGGACTATTTTGGACAAAACGGAAAACCATTTTTCCTGATGGTGGAAGGCTCCTATATTGATTGGGGCGGACATGCCGAAGATGCCGAGATGTTGGTTTCCGAAGTGCTGGACTTTGACAAGACCTTGGGTACCGTGTTGGATTATGTGGAAGCGCATCCCAATACCCTTTTGGTGGTCACCGCCGATCATGAGACGGGAGGCGTCAGCATTGGAAAGTTCTATGAAGTGGACGAAAGCATGGGAAACAAACAGGAAGTTCCCGATAAAGTGTCGGTCAATTTCAACACCGACCAACACAGCGGTGAGCTGATTCCTGTCTTTGCTGCTGGCCATGGGGCCGAAAATTTTCAGGGCATCTATGAAAACAACGAAATTTACCATAAAATCCGTCAAGCGATAGATCAAAAAAAGCCATAACATGAAAGGAACGGTACAGACCGCAATACTCATCATAGGGCTTTTGTGTGCCCATGTGGCCGTCAACGCCCAAGCCAAATACAAAGTCCATTCCCATAACGATTATGTGCAGGAACTGCCCTTTTGGTATGCCTACAGCAATGGGGCCGAATCCATTGAGGCCGACCTGTTCCTTCAAAACGATACCCTCTACGTGACCCATGCCGAGAAGGAAATAGAGCAGGGTAAAACTTTTGAAAAATTGTACTTGGACAAGCTCAACAGCATGGAAAAGTCAAAGGAATTGAGGGAAGTGCAATTGCTCATCGATTTGAAATCGGAGGCGTACGCTACCTTGGACAAACTCGTTGAGGTCCTGGAAAACTATCCACTTTTATTGAGAGGCAAAGTGAAATTTGTGATCTCAGGGAATCGACCACAACCCGATGCGTATAAAAATTATCCGGATTTTATCTGGTTCGATCATCAAAACTTGGACGAGTTGGACAAAATCGATTTGGACAAAATCGATTTGGATAAAGTAGCATTGATCAGTGTGAGTTTCAAGCAATTTTCGGTTTGGAACGGATACGGAAGAATGGTGGCCTCGGAGCAGGAAGCGGTACAGGCTGCCATACAGAAGGCAAAGGCTGCCGGAAAACCTTTTCGCTTCTGGGCCACGCCCGACACCAAGACGGCATGGGCCCGCTTGGCGGACCTAGGGGTGGATTTCATCAATACGGACAAGCCGGCCGTGGCCAAACCTTATTTGGATCAATTGGAGAAAAACACCTTCAAACTGGAACGGCCGCAGGAGGTATACCATCCAAAATTTGGGTATGACGTCGATTCCAAACCTCAAAATATCATCCTGATGATAGGGGATGGCAACGGATTGGCGCAGATCACTTCGGCCATGATTGCCAACAGGGGGAACCTCACCATGACGGAAATAAAGAACATCGGACTCGTGAGGACCGCGTCCCACGATGACCTGATCACGGATTCCGCTGCTGGGGCCACTGCCATGGCCACGGGTCAAAAAACCAACAACAGGGCCATTGGGGTTGGGCCCGATGCGATGCCACTGACCAATCTAGTGGATGTAGTGGCCAGGAAGGGTTTCAACACGGCAATTGTGACCACGGATGCCATATATGGCGCGACCCCTTCTTCTTTTTATGCGCATCGCATTGAAAGGGATGACACACCTGGCCTTGTTGCCGATCTCAACCAAAGCCCATTGGATTTTTTCATGGCAGGGGGCAAAAATGAAGAAAATCAAATCAAAGAAGCCTTTACCACACAACAGTTTGAAACTTTTCAGGAATTTAAAACCCCGAAAGCCATTTACTTAGGCGAAAACAAGGCGCCATCGATGGAAAATGGAAGGGGGGATGCCCTGCCCAAGAGTGTAAAAAAAACCTTGGAAGTGCTAGGGAAGGACAAAGCGCCCTTTTTCTTGATGGTGGAAGCTGCCCAGATAGACAATGGGGGGCATTCCAACAGTACCCGTGACATTGTACAGGAAATGTTGGATTTTGACCAAGCCATTGCGGAGGCTCTTCGCTTTACGGATACACATAAAAATACCCTAGTGGTCATTACGGCGGATCATGAAACCTCTGGTTTTGGCATTGTGGGCGGAAGTATGCAAGAAGGTGTGGTACAAGGCGATTTTTTGACGGTGGACCACACTGGGATCATGGTACCCCTTTTTGCCTATGGTCCCCAAGCCGAAAGGTTCAACGGGGTGTATGAAAACACAGAAGTCTTCCATAAAATTCTCAAGGCACTGGGAATTCGGTAGCCCATTCAATTTTATTTTTTTTGATGCCCGATCTGCCCAGTGCAGTGCGGGCATTTTTTTATAATCGGTACCCAGTCTGGGAATAATGCCCCAACTGGGTAAAAACACCCCACATTGAATCCTCCTTCTTTTTTAAGAATTATTGTTTTTGTACTGATTATCAGTTGGTTGTTTGATTATGTAAGTTTTGGCATGCCCTTGGGCATAGCTTTTGCCCAAAGAGGATTGGTAAAATATCGATGGATCCCCGATCCGGTTGGGTCGATGACAATCGATAGCAGTAAAGAAAAATGGAACAGGTCAGGAAAAAATACAAGTGGAGCATATGTTCCACCTGTAGGTTTTTGTCCTTTTGTGAATTGACGAAGGACAAAAGCAACATCAGTTCATGCAGTGAATACATACACTATATGGACGGACATACGAAAATGTCTTTGTTTGAAAGGTCAAAAAACAAGGTGACTCGAACAAAGAAAGAATTCAACAATTGGTTTTAAACAACAATTATGGTAACAGAAGCACCGAAACAAAAAGTACAGTTGAAGCAGGGCATGTTGGACAACGTCATGAGACAGTTCAGCAATGCAGTGGCCATTATAGGCCTCAATTCCAACATCCGAAAAATATTGGAAGTGACGAACAATGAGATATTGGTCCATTTTCCCGTGCGGATGGACAATGGCGAAGTGGAGATATTTACCGGATACCGGGTACAGCACAACAATGCCTTGGGTCCCTACAAAGGAGGACTACGCTATCACCCAACGGTCGATATCGATGCAGCTAGGGCATTGGCCATGTGGATGACCTGGAAGACCTCCTTGGCCGGGCTTCCCTATGGTGGGGCAAAAGGTGGGATACAATTGGACCCTTCCAAATATTCCTTGGCCGAACTGGAAAGGATTACCCGAAGGTTTACCTATGCCTTGGGCGATAATATCGGTCCCGAACTGGACATTCCGGCACCCGATGTGAACACCAACTCACAGACCATGGCCTGGATCTTGGATACCTATATGTCCACCAAATCCCCAGCAGAGCGATCCACCAATACCCATGTGGTGACCGGAAAACCGATTGGGGCAGGAGGTTCGGAAGGACGGGACAGGGCCACCGGCTATGGAGTATTCCTTACCATCAAGTTTTGGGCGGAACATAAAGGAGTCGACCTAAAGGGCAAAAAGTTCATCGTGCAGGGGTTCGGAAATGTAGGCTATTGGACGGCCCATTTCTTGGAAAATGAAGGTGCCGTACTGGTTGCGGTACAAGATGCCTATGGGACCCTTCACAATGACAATGGTATATCCGTGGAAAACCTTTTGGCCTATTCAAAAGCGAACAAAGGAAGCATTGTTGGCTTTGCAGGAGCCGAACCTTTGGACAATGGGGAGTTCTTTGCACTGGACTGTGACATCTGCGTACCAGCTGCTTTGGGGAACCAAATCACAGTGGAAAATGCATCCAAAATAAAGGCTGCACTTATTGCCGAAGGGGCCAATGGTCCTACAGACGTGGAAGCCGAAGAGATATTGTTGCAACGCGGGGTGGAGATCCTACCCGATATATTGTGCAATTCCGGTGGGGTGATAGGAAGCTACTTTGAGTGGCTTCAGAACCGTAGCGGTGAAATCTGGCAATTGGAAGAAGTGATGGTCAAACTTGAAAAGAAGCTCAGGGAATCCTTCAACAGGGTCATGGAGACTTCCAAAAAGCGAGGGGTCGATAAGCGCACTGCGGCCTTCATCATTGCCATAGAACGCCTTGAGGATGCCTATGTACAACGGGGGATATTCCCATAAATGGAAATCATGAAACACGGAAACCTCATAATCGAAAAAGGCGAATATGTTCTTCTGAAGCGATTGGTGAACCTATCGGCCTATTATGGTGATGAAACGCAGCAAAAATCCATAAAAAAACTGGCAGGGGAGTTGGAGCATGCACAGATACGGAATGAGGAGGATATGCCAAAAGACGTGATCCGCTTCAACACGTGGATAACCATAGGGTCCGAAAATGGGTGGCACAAAAGGTTCAAATTGGTGTTGCCGAAGAACAGTGATGTCACCACCGACAAAATTTCCGTACTGGCACCCATGGGTGCCGCTGTCATCGGTTATGCCGAAGGGGACACTGTGATCTGGGACTTCCCGGGCGGGGAGCGACAACTGACCATATTCAAAGTGGAACAGGAGGAAAACCCAATCAACGTAGATGTAATTGTATGACCTCAAGACTCTTTAACGGACACGATGCCGATGATCGTATCATGCTGAAAAAGGACAAAGTGGAGTTGGGCCATTGGATAAAGAGCCTGGAATATATCCATGAGGAACTTGGCCTTTTGTTGGCGTTGGAGGACCGTTTTTTGGAGGATTCCATGCTCCATGTGGAGCTTTTGGCACTCCAAAGGGAGAATACCGTGAAATCGGGGATGCTCCATCGGTACGAAAATGCCATGCGGAACGCTTGGGAATGTGATGATATGGCCTGCGACACCTATCATCTGGACAATCATGAAAAGCACCGGGAGCTCTATGTGGAACATTTGGAGAGCTACAGGAAATTAAAGTGCAAGGTGTTCTCGCGATTGCTGGCGTGATGCAAAATTGCCCATTCTTTTTTATTGTATTATGAATTTGAATTGTGAAGAAGGAAGATGACGTAGGGACTTTTTTAAAATGAATGGGTATGCCAAGTCTGCAGGATGCAGGCTTGGCTTTTTCATTTTTGGTGAGTTCAAATAAAATAGGACATGATTTTCAAAATGGCGGGCTTAAAATGTAATTTTGTCCATATTGCTTTTAAAGTGGTACCTATGGACAAGGATTTGGGACGATTGCTTTACGATTACCTTTTGAAGACAGGGATGGACAAGGATTTGGCTTCCGACCTCAATCTGGTGCTTCTGTTGTTGATTGTCCTGATCTTGGCTTTTTTTTTGGACCTAGTGGTCTGGAAAGTGCTGCGGGCCATATCCGTTCGGTTGGCCAGGCGCACCAAGAACAATTTTGACAACTTTTTGGTGACCCATAGAGTGCCCCGTTCAGTGGCACACATATTTCCCTTACTGTTCTTGTTTGAGTTCCTGCCGATGGTATTCGTTGACTTCGAATATGCGGGAAGCATAGCTTTAAAGATCATCAAGATACTTTTTGTACTGCAGACGCTTGCCGTGTTCCGGAGATTTTTCAAGAGCACCAAGGATTATTTGAAGACACTGCCGAGGTTCAAGGACAAACCCATTGCCAGTTACACGCAAGTGTTCATGATATTCGCATGGATCGTGGGGCTGCTCACGGTTTTTGCGATTGTAACCGAAACCACCATTTGGAAGTTCATCACCGCTTTGGGTGCAGCTTCGGCAGTTGTCCTGCTCATCTTCAAGGATTCCATTTTGGGTTTTGTGGCCAGCATACAGGTCACGATAAACGACATGGTGCGCATTGGGGACTGGATCACCTTTGAAAAATATGGGGCCGACGGGGACGTGATCGAGATCACATTGGCCACGGTGAAGGTCCAGAACTTTGACAAGACCATCACCACCATACCCACCTATGCCCTGATTTCCGATTCCTTCAAGAACTGGAGGGGCATGCAGGTTTCCGGGGGTAGGCGTATCAAGCGCGCCTTGATCATCCGACAGAAGAGCATCCGGTTTCTGACCCCGGACGATGTGGAAGCGTTGAAGAAGATCCAATTGGTTTCTGATTATATCGTCCAAAGAAGCGAACAGATCAATGCGCATAACCGGGACCATGGGGCCAACAAGGAGCTTTTGGTCAATGGGAGGAACCTGACCAATTTTGGGGTGTTCCGAAAATATGTCACCAATTATCTGGAAAAACATTCGGCCATCAACAAGAGCATGACCCTTATGGTGCGCCAGTTGGAACCTAACCCATATGGGATTCCTTTGGAGATTTATGCTTTCAGCGCCGACAAGCGTTGGGAGAACTATGAATATGTGATGGCGGATATTTTTGACCATCTTTTGGCGGCCTTGCCCTATTTCTCGCTTGAAATATCTGAACTGCCCGCATACTTTGATGGGAAGAAATAGCAGATTTCAATTTTTGACTTGCTGCCGATAGGTTTAATTGGACTGTACCTTCGGTGCTAAACAAATTTGTCCGTCGGGATGGGATTCTAGGTCACATCCACTTGCCTTACAGTTCGTCCTTTGGCCAGCAATAGCCTGGCATCTTCCAAAATCAAGTAGAGACAGGGGACGATCACCAAAATAATGGCAGTGGCAAAGACAATCCCGAATCCTAAGGAAATGGCCATGGGGATCAGATAGAAGGCTTGGCTTGAAGTTTCAAGGATAATGGGCGCCAGTCCGCCAAAAGTGGTCATGGTGGTCAAGATGATGGGCCGAAATCTTCGGAGACCCGCTTCATGGATGGATTTGTATATGGCATCACCTTCTTTTCGGCGTTTGTTGGCATAGTCTATCATGATCAGGGAATCGTTGACGACCACCCCGGAAAGGGCGATCACGCCCATTAAGCTCACCAATGATAGATCATATCCCAATAAAATATGGCCAATGACAGCACCAACAATTCCAAAGGGGATGGCGAGCATCACAATCAAAGGCTGTACATAGCTGCTAAAGGCAACGGCCAGCAGGGAGTAGATCAGCAGCATGGCTATGGCAAAACCGGCACGGAGCACGCTTGTACTTTCACGCATATCGGCTTGGCTCCCTTCAAAACTCCAAGTGATTCCAGGGAAATCCGCCCGCAATTGGGGCAACGTCTCTTCCTGTACCTTGGCAATGACCCTTCCCACCGAATTGGCAGGCTCAACGTCCATTCCCACATTTACCACACGTCTGCCATCCCTGCGATTGATGCTGGTGAAGGCCTCCTGTGGTTCAATCTCCACCACGTCCATCAGAGGGACTTCCACGCCGTCCGGGGTACGGATCAAAAAGTTTTCCAGGTTTTTGATGTCCTTCCGTTCGTGCAGGGGCAATTTTACCCGCACTTCAATTTCGTCCATCCCACGCAGTTGGCGCATGGCAAGGGCCCCAAAGAATGCATCCCTGACTTGTCTTCCCACTTCATCCGAAGTGAGTCCCAGATTTCTGCCTTGTGGCAATAGTTTGAAATTGTATTGTGTCTTTCCCTTGTTGTAATTATCGGTCACATCGCGGGTATTGGAAAAGGCCCGCATCCGGTCCACAAAGGCAGCACTGGCTTTTTCCAATACATCGATATTGGAATGGCTCAAATCGATGCTGATGGCTTGTCGGGCCCCGCCGGGCCCACGTTCCGCTTCAAAAGTGATTTGGTCCACCCCTTCGATGTCCCCGATATTGTCGCGCCAAAGGGCGATTACCTCCCCTGCTGTGATGTCCCTTTCGTCTGGGGGAAGCATCACAATTTCAACATCTATAAAATTCTGGCCACGGACATTGGTCTTGATCCCTTCGGCCACTTCGTACAGATTATGCTCCTCGAACATGCGTTGGGTGGCCTCGGAAATGTCGTGCGCCACCTTGGCGGCTTGGTCAGGGGTCGTGCCCACGGGCAAACGCACCCCGGCCTCGATTTCATCCGCGGCCACTTCGGGCATCATGATCATTCCCATGTGGCCACTATAGCCGTACCCACCGACTATCAGCAAAAGAGTGACGGCAAGGCTCAGGGTGATGTATCGGTGTTTTAAGCACAGGTCCAGTAGGGGACGATAGCGTTTTTCCACCAGATTGTCAAACCCTCTGGCGAAGCTTTCTTGCCAGCCCTCCAGTTTCTGCACCCATTTATTTTTGTTCTTTTTCTTTTGTAAATGGCCCAAGTGCGATGGTAGAATAAAAAGGGCTTCGAGCAGGGAGACCGCTAAAATAACAATGACCACGGCAGGCAGGGGCTGCCAAAATTTCCCTGTCTCCCCCGGCATGAAGAGCAGGGGCACAAAGGCAATGATGGTGGTAACGATACTAAAGATAACGGGCAAGGAGACATCTTTGGTCCCGGCAATGGCGGCTTGCATGGGGCTAAGACCCTTTTGGCGGTATTCGTACACATTTTCCCCCACCACAATGGCGTCGTCCACCACAATGCCGAGCACCACCAAAAAACCGAACATGGAAATCATATTGACGCTGACACCGATCAAGGGCAGAACGATCATTCCTCCGATAAAGGAAACCGTCATACCGATCATGACCCAAAAGGCCAATCGGTATTCCAAAAACAAGGTCAGAATGATCAATACGATGACGATGGCCAGAATGCCATTCTCCGTGAGCAAAGAAAGTCGTTCTTGATAATCCGCAGCGCGGTTGCTATCAATGCGATGGTTGACACCCGGCGGAAATTGATAGTCCTTAAGGATGTTTTCGACCACTTCCGCAATCTCCAAGGGTGATTGGTCGCCAATCCGGAATATCTGAAGCTCCACATAATTGGCTTGGTTGAACTGGCCATGAAACCCGGTTTCCTCAAAACCATCCGTAATGGCGGCAATGTCCTTCAGATGGACTTTTGCGCCGTCCGGTGAGGATACAATGGTGATGTTTCCAAATTCTTCGGCCCATTGTTTGCGCTCTTGCATCCGGAGTAAGATTTCACCGCTCTGGGTCTGAACGGCCCCTGCAGGCACATCGTTGCTGCTCTGTTGGATCATATCGGCCACTTGGCCCAAGGTCAGGTTGTATTTTTGAAGGTTGAGTCGGGGAATTTCCACACGAGTCTCAAATTCCGGTACATTGTTCAACTCCACCTGTGTGATTTCTGGATTGCTGAGCAAAATGGTACGTAGGCGTTCCGCAATCTGCCGCAAGGTCCAGATATCGGCATCCCCATACAATCCAATTTGAAGCACATCCCTTTGCCGGGATTGCAGGCTCACTTCGGGCCGTTCAATATCATCGGGGAATGTACGGATGCGGTTGATGGCCTGGTCAATATCCTGAAAGGCCTTCATACGCTCGGTACCTGCAACGAGTTCAATACTGACCTGCCCAGACCCTTCATTGGCCTGCGAGACGATTTCCTTGATGCCCTGAACCCCACGAATAGCTTCTTCAACGGGCTGCAATACCCCTTGTTCCACCTCCGCTGGTGATGCTCCGGGGTAGGCGACGGAAACTTCCACAAAATCCAACTGGAATTCAGGGAAAACCTCTTTCTGAATCGTGTACATGGTGAACAATCCACCTCCTATCAATACCAGCATCAATAAATTGGTGGCAATGGAATTGCGGGCCATATAGGCTATGGCGCCTTCTTTTCGCGGGGATTTGTTTTTGGTTTCCTTCTCCTTCATCCTACTCTTTTTCTTCGTTGGTTTTGGTGCGGAGTTCAATGCCGTCCGTAACAGTGCTGAGGTTGGTGGTCACGACCATATCATCTTGGTCCAATCCTTTACTGATATAGGAATGGGTGTCATCGGTCAGTACAATTTCCACATCACGGATTTCCAATTTTCCATCTTCCATGACCCAAACGGTTTGGTTGTTTCGGATGTAATCCCTGCTCAGCCGCACCACATCTTCAATGGGATTGCCCTGTATTTTGACTTCCACGAAAGTTCCTATCATCAATTTGGGCTGTTTCTCCATGGCCTTTGTTGTGGAAAGAGGGTCGGGGACCTTCACCAATACCCGGGCCAATCGGGTCTGTCCATCCAAGGCACCTATCTGTTTGTCCAAATACCCTTCCCTGTAGGTGTTGGGGGGCCATGCGGTTGGATTTTCAATACGGACCAGGGAACCTTTTTCGGAACCATCATTTGAAAAATCCAACCACTGGAGCTTGGAAACAGGGAGCGCAGCGGTGACCCAATAGTGTTCGGTCCCCACCAATCGACCTAGATCATCTCCTTGGGACACTTGGGAGCCATTGGTCACATTTTGGCTAAGGATATGCGCATCAAAAGGGGCGCGGATGGTGGTCCGTTTCAAATCGAGCTGTGCTTGGCCCACTGAGGCCTTTGCTGCATTGATCGTGGCTTTCACTGCGTTGAGTTGTGGTTTTCTCAGTACCAGTTGCCTTTCTTCTTCGGAAAGGGGGTTATCGCCAAAAAGGGAGTCGTTGCTAATGAGTTCAAGGTCTTGTTCCGCAATTTGCTGGCGTCCCATTTCGGTGGCCAGAGCGGTTTCGGACTGCAAGAGCTCACTCTTCCTCAATTCGAGCGTGTTTTGATAATCGGATGGGTCTATTTGCAACAATACCTGATTCTTTTTGACAAAACCGCCTGGAGTGAATGCGGGGTCCCTTCGAACGATCTGTCCGGATACAAATGGACTCAGAATGACGTCTTCCACGGGCTGAACGGTTCCGGTAGCGACAATGGTGGGGTCAAACGTGCCGTGCTCCACGGGGATCACATCGACCAAAATGGCCGTTTCAATGCTGGCCCCCTCGCTTTGGGCTTCGGGTTCCGTGAAAAAAATAAGCGTTGTGACCAAAATGCCACTTACCAAAATGGCCAAACAAATCAATAGTATTTTTTTACTGCTCATACAGTTGCTTTACGTTACGGTTTTGGTTTTCAAGATCTCTGCCTGTTTCAAAACTTCCGGCCAGTGCGCGGTACAATCCGATCCGAAACTGAATGTGCTGGAGTTGTGCCGCTACGTAGTCCCTTCGTAATTGCTGTTCCTGATCAAGGCCCACCAACACATCCAGATAGGGGCTGAACCCATTCAAAAATTCAACCCGCAATTGTTTGTTGCTTTTTTCCGCAAGTTCCAATTGCCGCTGAATGTTTTCCAACCGTTGCTGTTGCATGATGTCCTGCACAAGGGCATTTTCCACTTCTTGAAAGGCAGTTAGGGTAGTTTGTCCATATTGGTAAAGTCGCTGTTGTTTTATGGCAAGGGTCCTGTCCACCTCGGCGTTTAGTTGGCCCCCGTTGAACAGTGGGGCCAAAATATTTCCGGCCAAGGAATAGGCCCAATTATCAAAAAGATTTTCAAAACTGTTCGAGCGCAATTGTCCCCTTGCGCTTATGGATATTCTGGGATATTTGCTTCGAACTGCCGAGGCCCAATCTTGATCGGCGGCCAGGAGTAGGGCATAGGATTGTTGAAGGTCCGGTCTGCGTCTCACAAGTTCGAGGGGCAATCCGGTTTCTGGTAGTTCAGGTACTTTGGGCAGGTCAACTTCTTCAAAAAATAGACTGTCCTGGGGTTGTTTTCCCAAGAGCACGGCCAACTGGTTTTCCAGGACTTGGACATTGGTGGAAAAGATGATCTGTTGTTCTTTGGTGCTCTCCAACAATTGCCCTTGCCTAAGAATGTCAACGGCCCGTATCTGCCCGCCAGTGAATCGGGACCGGATAAGTTTGATGATGGCCTCATTGGTCGCAATCTGATTCTCGGTGATTCTCAATTGTTTTTTAGCGGCAACCAGTTGATACCAGGTGGAAGTAATCTCAGCGGAGAGCGAAATGGCCGCGGCACGATAGTCAAAAAGGCTGGCCTCGGCCCTGAGTTTTTCGGCCCTGACCGCAGCTCCGATCCTACCCCAAAGGTCCAGTTCGTAATTGGCCAAAAAACCCAATTGGGTGTTTTCCCCTCCCACAAAGTCAGGTTCCGGTAAATTGATGGCCGATTGGGCCGATGCACTGATTTCGGGCCATTTATTGGATGCTTGTCCCTTGACCACGGCTTTTGCGGCCAAAAATTGTTGCCAAGTGGCGGCCAAATCCAAATTGGATTGCAGGGCACTATCGATCAATGTGTTCAAATTTTCGTCCTCAAAGGCGAGCCACCATTTATCTTGAATGGCTTGGGTTCCGGTTTGGGAGAATTTTTGGGGTTCGTCAATGGGCAGCTCCGTATTTGAAAATTTGGGAGCGCAGCCCACCATTAGAACTAGTATAGAGGGGAGGAGCAGTAATGGTTTGTATTTGGTTATTTCGACCAACACGTGTTTAAAAGGAATGGTTTATGTGTTCCTTAAGATAATTTTTTTACCGAGAAACTCTATTAACAAAAACTTAATTGTTTCAAAAACAAGTGGTTTTGTGGCATTACGAGTGGTTTCTTATGTAAAAACCAGATAAGCCTCTTTTTCAAAAAGCAATCCTATAGTCGTATGGCATCGATAAGAAAGTGGATGTTTTCGACATGTTGGATGGTGGAGAAACTGGGAATTGTCCTGAACACGAAATCACCGGAAATTGCCTAAAAAGAAAAAACCTTGATCAATCTGCGATTGTCAAGGTTTTTTGTTGTTTTCGTGACCTGGCCGGGGCTCGAACCCGGGACCCTTTCATTAAAAGTGAAATGCTCTACCAACTGAGCTACCAGGTCATTTTAAAAACGCCTAGCTGTTTCGCTAAGCGGGTGCAAATATAACATCAATAATCTATTTTACAAAGGTGAATTAATGATAAATTTGTGTTTTTTTGAAACCACAAAGGATTACGACAAATGAAAATAGTTTTGATGGGATATATGGCAAGTGGAAAGTCAACCGTTGGGAAGTTGTTGGCCAGACAATTAGGGGCCGACTTCATCGACCTTGATCAGTATATCGAGGCACAGGAAAAAAAATCCATCAGCACCATTTTTTTAGAGAGGGGAGAGATCTATTTCAGAAAGTTGGAACACCAAATGCTGTCCAAGGTCTTGGATGAAAATACATCCATCGTACTTTCAACGGGAGGTGGAACTCCTTGCTACGGGAACAACATGCAGACCATTTTAGAACACGCCGATTATTCCATTTACCTCCAATTGCCCATTCCCGAGTTGGTGGACAGGATTTCCAAGGAAAAAGAACAAAGACCGTTGGTGAGGAACATCGCCGATGCCGATCTGCCCGAATTCATAGGAAAACATCTTTTTGAACGCATACCTTACTATTCCCTTGCAACCCATGTGGTGGATTGTGGCGGCAAGGATGTGGAGACCGTGGTGAAGGAAATAGGGGAGCGGCTACTCTAGGTACACCGCATCGTTTTTGGACTCGAATACCACTTTGATATGTTCATTGAGCGACGTGGAGAGGGATATGCCCTTAAAATCGGCCTTGATGGGGTATTTTTTATGGTTCCTATTTACCAGTACGGCCGTTTTCAATTGTTTTATCGGAGTTTTCAGGAAATGATGGGTGCCATAGATCAAGGTGGTCCCTGAGTTCAGCACATCGTCCACCAAAACAATCGACCTATCTGTATATTCTTTTTCTGGGATGGAGGTGGAAACCCCACTTTGTAGGGGATTTTTCTTGTCCATGTCCATTTTGCACAGCACAATCTCCGCTTCGGTGATTTTTTTCAGCATGGCCACGATTTTCTTGGCAAAATTGACCCCGCCACCATTGATGCCGGCCACCACGATCACTTTTTCGTCCACATTGGTCTCATAGATTTGATAGGCAATGCGCTTAACGATGTGTTGGATCTGTTCGTGGGTAAGAATGCGGTTCTTCATGGCATGGATTATTGTACCAAAGATATGAAACAGATCATTCAGATTCGTCCAAATAATCGTCCATGTCCCTTCTGTCCTTTTTGGTGGGGCGGCCCAGCCCCTTTTTCCTATAATGGGTTTTGGCAAACTGAAGCAGTTCGTTGTGCTCAAAAGCCTCTTTTGGGGTCGTGTCCTTGCGGTAGATGTCCACCAGTTTGGCCCCTACGCGGCTCTCGGGAATGTCCAGTACGGTGAGTTGATGGTCAATTTGGTCCTTTCTCAAAACAATTTGGTCCATGGGATACACCTCTCGGGAAGGCTTCACCACGGTACCGTTTACCTTGATCTGTCCCTTTTTTACGGCAGTGGAGGCAAGGTTCCGGGTTTTGTAGTATCTGGTGCACCAAAGGTACTTGTCTATGCGCATGGTCTTTGCAAATGTTTGTTAATGGACGGAACAAAAATAATTGAAAATTGTATCTTGCGCAGCTAAATGACAAACTTGATGAGGTACGGGATTTTTGTTTCTTTGGCTTTGGCCTTTACTTTTTTTTCATGTAAAAATGATGATGATTCGGGAGTTGTGGAAGTGCCGCCCAGTCTATTGAGCGAGGTATCCCCAGAGGATGATGCGAAGATCAAGGAATTTTTGAATACCCATTTTTATAATTATGAGGATTTTGAAACCCAACCCGAAGGGTTCGATCAAAAGATCATAATAGATACCATTGCAGGGGAAAATGCGGACAAGACTCCCATGAGGGCGTATGCGGATTCGCTCACAATAAATGTTTCGTCCAGTTTTCTTGGTTTGAGCGCTGGGGAAGAGAATGTGCCCCATAAATTGTATTATATTACGGTGCGACAAGGGGGGGGAGAAAGCCCAACCTTCGCCGATTCAACATTGGTAAGGTACCAAGGTTCTTTATTGGATGGGACAACCTTTGATGAAAACCAGGACTTTACTTGGTTCGAAATTTCGCGTATAGGTGCTCGTGGGTTTGCGGATGGTATCGCCCAATTGAATGCAGGCACAACTGATCAAATCATAGAAAATGGAGATGGCACCTATGACATTGCAAATAGTGGAATGGGTATAATTATCATGCCATCTGGTCTGGGATATTTTCATGCCCCACCGTCTTCAATCCCTAGATATGCCCCATTAATCTTTAAAATCGATCTTGGATTGTTTGTGGAAGATACCGATTTAGATAATGACGGAGTTCCTTCAATTGATGAAGACTTGAACGGGAACGGCTTTTTGTATGATGATAACACGGATGGAGACACTTCTGCCAATTTCAGGGACATTGACGACGATGGCGATGGAATTCCCACAAGGAATGAAATCACTGACGATAACGGGGTCATCATACTTCCCTATCCTGATGCCGACAATGATGGGGTCCCGGATTATTTAGATCCAGATACCAGATAAGGAAATAAAAAAATCCCGCTCAGCTGAGCGGGATTTTTTAGTTATGGTTTGAAGAACAAAAGTCTTACAGTTTCAGTGACAATGCAAAGATGACCTGCGAAGGTCTGGAATCGACCCTGCCATCTGGAATATCGATGATCTCGGCCTCGTTTTCAGAGAATCCTCGCTCGTAACGGACATCCAGTCCTACATTGCCTAAATTCACCCCCACACCAGCATTCAGGCCAACGGTGAATTCGTTTTCCACATCCTCTACCTCCAGGCCTTCAAGGTCGTTTTTCAAGGTATATTGGAAAGCAGGACCTGCAAAGACATGCAAAGGGCCTATCAATTTGTAGCCCAATAGCACCGGCAAATCCAATTTGGAGATGTCATAATCCTGTGAACTGCCCTCCACATCATAGGAACTCTTGGTCTTGGAATACACCAATTCAGGTCTCAGGTAGATTTTAGGAAAGTCCAGCTTTCCCCAAACACCAACATGGTAACCTGCCTTTCCCTTGGCACCTTCCACGATGTCCTGTCCACCTTCACCTACGGAGCTGATGAGATCCCCGTTCTTGTTGTACGATAATCCGGCCTTGATACCGAATCCCGAGCCGCTCTGGGCCATTGCAGCCGTCCCAAAAAGGGCGAACGCAGCAATCAAAAGTGTTTTTTTCATAAGTGTCATTTTAAAAGATTGAAGCACCTCCCAAAGGAGGCATTTGAAACTATATACGTTTCAACACCTTTAAAACGGCTTTTTCGATGGCTTTATTGTTGAGTCCGTACTTCTCCATGAGTTGTTCCGGTGTCCCACTTTCGCCGAAAGTATCTTGGGTGGCCACAAATTCCTGTGGCACTGGATGGTGCATGGTCAATGTACGTGCCACGCTTTCCCCGAGTCCTCCAAGATAGTTGTGTTCCTCGGCGGTCACGACGCATCCGGTCTTCTTTACAGAGTCCAAAATGGCCTTTTCGTCCAATGGTTTGATGGTGTGAATGTTAATCACTTCAGCAGAAATGCCTTGGTTTTCTAGACTCTCGGCAGCCAATAGGGCCTCCCATACCAAATGTCCGGTGGCAATGATGGTCACATCGGTCCCCTCGTTCAGCATTACGGCCTTCCCGATCTCGAACTTTTGGTCCACTGGGGTGAAGTTGGCCACTTTTGGCCTTCCAAATCGAAGATAGACCGGACCGTGGTGCTCGGCAATGGCTATGGTGGCAGCTTTGGTCTGGTTGAAGTCGCATGGGTTGATGACGGTCATGCCCGGCAACATTTTCATAAGGCCGATATCTTCCAGAATCTGGTGCGTGGCCCCATCCTCACCCAAAGTGAGTCCGGCATGCGAAGCGCATATTTTCACATTCTTGTCCGAATAGGCGATGGACTGGCGGATCTGGTCATAGACCCTCCCCGTGGCAAAATTGGCAAAGGAAGAGGCAAATGGAATCTTTCCGCCTATGGTAAGGCCGGCCGCAATGCCCATCATGTTGGCTTCGGCAATCCCTACTTGGAAGAAACGTTCGGGGTTTTCCTCAATAAAGGTCTCGATCTTCAATGAGCCCACTAAATCGGCACAAAGGGCCACCACGTTGGGGTTGGTCCTGCCCAGTTCTGTCATTCCCGCACCATATCCGCTACGGGTATCCTGTTTTCCTTGATCTGTATATTTGGTCATCGTATCTTTTTCTGAATTAATAATCGCCTAAGGTTTCGGGGTTCTGTGCCAATGCGTTGGCTAATTGCTCATCATTTGGAGCTTTGCCGTGCCAAGCATGGGTGTGCATCATAAAGTCCACCCCGTTGCCCATTTCCGTGGTCATCACGATACAAACGGGTTTTCCTTTTCCGGTCCTGCTTTTGGCCTCTTTCAGCCCGGCTATGACCTGGTCGAGGTCGTTGCCATTTTCGATATGCATGACATCCCATCCAAATGCCCTGAACTTTTCACCGACATCGCCCAACGGAAGCACATTTTCCGTGGCACCATCAATTTGCTGTCCGTTTCTATCCACAGTGGCAATGAGGTTGTCCACCTTGTTCCCGGCGGCATACATGATGGCTTCCCAATTTTGTCCTTCCTGTAGCTCCCCATCCCCGTGGAGACTGAAGACCAAATGGTCGTCGCCGTTCAACTTTTTGGCCAATGCCGCACCGATGGCAACGGACATGCCCTGCCCCAAAGACCCGGAGGCAACACGTACCCCAGGCAATCCCTCGTGTGTGGTGGGGTGTCCCTGCAATCTGGAATTGATCAACCTGAAGGTGTCCAGTTCCTCAATGGGAAAATAACCCCTTCGGGCCAGAACGCTGTAAAATACAGGCGAGATGTGTCCATTGGACAGGAAGAAGAGGTCTTCTCCTTTGCCATCCATATCAAATCCTTCCTTTAGATCCATGATCTCGTTATACAGGGCCACAAAAAATTCGGTACAGCCCAAAGATCCTCCGGGATGCCCGGAATTTACCTTGTGGACCATTCGCAAAATGTCCCTTCTGACCTGGACCACCAGGTCTTGCAATTCTTGAGTGTTCGGCATTGTGTTTGTTTTAGGATACCAAAAATAACCGCATTCGTTCGGCTAAACAAGTGTAAAAGAATTATTTCACAAAAAGTGCAGCCCTGCAAACTTTATTTTTTTGTTAAGGGATTGCGGAAAGGAGTTGGCTATATTTGCGGTCTTAAAAGATTACCGTTTGAAGTTTACCTTACTACAGAAGGATAATAAGAGCAAGGCAAGGGCAGGAGAGATCACCACTGACCACGGAACCATACAGACCCCAATCTTTATGCCGGTGGGTACGGTGGCCTCGGTAAAGGGGGTACACCAGCGGGAACTGCGTGACGATATTGACCCGGATATCATTTTAGGAAATACCTATCATCTTTATCTGCGACCAGGTACCGGAATTTTGGAAGAGGCCGGAGGTCTGCACAAATTCATGGGGTGGGACAGAAATATTCTGACCGACAGTGGTGGCTACCAAGTATATTCCCTTTCGGGCAACAGGAAGATCAAGGAGGAAGGGGTGAAGTTCAAATCCCATATCGATGGTTCCAACCACTTTTTTACCCCAGAAAATGTCATGGAGATCCAGCGCACCATAGGTGCGGACATCATCATGGCCTTTGACGAATGCACACCCTATCCCTGTGACTACCAATATGCCAAGCGATCTATGCACCTTACCCATAGATGGCTGGACCGTTGTATATCGCATCTGGAAAAGTTGCCGTTCAAATACGGGTATTCCCAAAGTTTTTTCCCCATAGTACAGGGGTCCACCTATAAAGATTTACGAAAACAATCCGCAGAATATATCGCTTCGGTGGGTGCAGAGGGCAATGCAATTGGAGGACTGTCTGTGGGGGAACCAGCGGAGGAAATGTATGAAATGGCAGAATTGGTATGCGATATTTTACCAGAAGATAAACCAAGATACCTTATGGGGGTGGGAACGCCCATCAATATATTGGAAAACATAGCTTTGGGAGTGGATATGTTCGATTGTGTGATGCCCACCCGCAACGCAAGGAACGGGATGTTGTTCACGGCGCACGGTACCATCAACATCAAGAACAAAAAGTGGGAAAACGATTTTTCGCCCTTGGATGAAATGGGGATTACCTATGTGGATACCGAATATTCGAAGGCTTATCTGAGACACTTGTTTGCTGCCAATGAGTATTTGGGCAAACAGATTGCGACCATTCACAACCTTGGGTTTTATCTGTGGTTGGTGCGTACGGCAAGAGAACGTATTTTAGCAGGGGATTTCCAAGAGTGGAAAACCAAGATGGTACAACAAATGGACAAGAGACTGTAATGCTTACCATACTCGATAGGTACATATTAAAGCGCTATTTGATCACCTTTATGGGCATGCTCATGCTTTTTGTGCCCATTGGGATCATGGCGAACTTGGCGGAGAAGATCGGCAAGATCATAGACAACGAGGCCCCTTTGTCCGAGGTCATTGTTTTTTACGGCAACTTTACCTTGGTGATTGGAAACCTGTTGCTCCCCATTTTTCTTTTTTTATCGATTATTTTCTTTACCTCAAAATTGGCCAGCAATACGGAGATTGTGGCCATTTTGAGTTCGGGGGTATCTTATTGGCGTTTTTTGAGACCTTATTTTATAGGTGCCACACTGGTGGCCATCCTGATCTTTATGATGGGGATGTTCATTGTGCCCCATGCCAGTATCGGTTTCAATGAATTTGAATACAAATATTTCAAGAAGGGACGGAACGATCGGGTCACGGAAAACATTTTTAACCAGTTGAACGAGAGCGATTATATCTATGTCAGCAGTTTTGACCCCAACCGTAAAATAGGGTACAACTTTACCTACGAGCACTTTGATTCCATTCAACAGTTGGACTATAAGATTTCCGCCAGCAACATCCGCTGGGTGGACACCGACAGCGTCTATAGACTTACCAATTATGTGAACCGAAAAGTGAGGAACGGGGTAGAACTCATCCAGACCAAGAGCAGATTGGATACCATTTTTGCATTTGAGATAGACGACCTCACGCCGGTTTCCTATGTGGCCGAGACCAAAAACCTTTTTGAACTCAACGACTTTATCGATGACCAACGAAGAAAAGGGGCATCCAACATCAATGCCTATGTGCTGGTGAAATACAAACGTTGGGCCCTGCCCATTGCGGCCTTCATCCTCACGGTGATCGCCGTTGCCGTTTCCTCTGTGAAACGAAGGGGGGGCATGGGTCTCAACCTGGCCTTTGGGATAGGAGTCGCCTTTGTCTATATTTTCTTTGACAAAGTATTCGGGACACTGGCCGAGCAGTCCGGCTTTTCACCACTTTTGGCGGTGCTCATCCCCAACCTTATTTTTGGGGCCTTTGCCGTTTACATGCTGATGAAGGCCAAGCGATGATGGTAAAAAATGGTCGCTTGCATGGCATTAAAAGCGTGCGACAATTGGTATGGGTAACCTATAAAGTTTTATATTTGTCCCCATTATTTTTATTGAAAACAGCAACTTTCCATGGAATATCTAGAATTTGAACTTCCCATAAAGGAACTTGAAGACCAACTTCAAAAATGTATGGTAATAGGGGAAGAGAGTGAAGTAGATGTCACAGAGACCTGTTCGCAGATCGAGAAAAAACTGGAAGAGACCCGAAAGGAAATATACAAGAACCTGACCGCGTGGCAACGCGTCCAGCTTTCAAGACACCCCAATAGGCCATATACCATGGATTACATCCGCGCCATTTGTGGGGATACCTTTCTGGAGCTGCATGGCGATAGGAACGTGAAGGACGACAAGGCCATGATAGGCGGCCTCGGCAAGATCGGGGACCAAAGCTATATGTTCATTGGCCAGCAAAAAGGATACAATACTAAGACAAGGCAATACCGAAACTTTGGTATGGCCAACCCCGAAGGTTACCGAAAGGCCCTTCGGTTGATGAAATCCGCAGAGAAGTTTGGCATTCCCGTAGTATGTTTTATCGATACCCCTGGGGCATATCCCGGCATCGAGGCCGAAGAGCGGGGACAGGGAGAGGCCATCGCACGGAATATTTTGGAAATGACCCGCCTGAAAGTGCCGATCATCGTCATCATCATTGGTGAAGGAGCGTCCGGAGGTGCATTGGGCATTGGTGTGGGCGACAAGGTACTCATGTTGGAGAACACATGGTACTCTGTGATCTCCCCAGAATCCTGCTCTTCCATTCTTTGGAGAAGCTGGGAGTACAAGGAACAGGCTGCCGAAGCACTGAAATTGACCGCAGCCGACATGAAAAAACAGAAATTGGTGGATGAGATCGTGAAGGAACCCCTTGGAGGTGCACATGCCAATAGGGAAAAAACCTTCGAGATGGTCAAGAACAAAATTGCTTCCCACTACGAAGAACTCAAAAAGTTATCACCAAAAGATCTGGTTAAGACCCGCATGGAAAAATATGCATCCATGGGCGTGTTCAGCGAATAATTCTTGTTTTTCAGAGGCTAACTTTTTTTATTAGGTTTTATCCTCGTTTTTTTTTATGTTATCAACAGGGATTCAAAGTTATCAACAAGTGTATTGTTGAACACCTGTGAAAATCGGACGCATCCGAATTAAAGTTAACTAAAGGTTAATTACCTACTTTCGCATTTATGGAAAAACCTAGCCCCATCATAGCACATCGAGTGGATAAATCGACCCTTATCAGTTTGGAGAAAGGTAAAATACCTCCACAATCAGTTGATTTAGAAGAGGTTGTGCTGGGAGCTATGATGATCGACAAGAAAGGGGTGGATGAGGTCATAGACATTCTACATCCTGATGTCTTCTATAAGGATGCCCATAAATACATCTACGAGGCCATCTTCAAATTATTCGAATCCTCGGAGCCAGTGGATTTATTAACCGTTTCGGCCCAATTAAAGAAAGATGGCCGATTGGAAGCTGTGGGAGGCGATTTTTATTTGATCAAACTTACCCAAAAAGTAGCTTCTTCGGCGCATATCGAGTTCCACGCCAGGATCATCCTTCAAAAGTATATACAAAGAAGCCTTATCAAGATTTCCAGTGAAATCATTGAAGAGGCGTATAGTGACTCCACCGACGTGTTCGACCTTCTGGACAATGCGGAGGCCAAATTGTACGAAGTCACCCAAGGTAACTTGAAACGCTCTGCCGAAACGGCCCAGAATCTAGTGATCCAGGCCAAAAAGAAAATCGAGGAAATCTCCAACAAGGAAGGATTGAGTGGAATCCCTTCGGGGTTTGACAAATTGGACAAACTGACTTCTGGTTGGCAGCCCAGTGATTTGATCATTGTGGCGGCAAGGCCAGGTATGGGTAAAACGGCCCTGACCTTGTCCATGGCAAGGAACATTGCCGTGAATTCAGGTAACGCGGTCGCTTTTTTCTCCTTGGAAATGTCTTCGGTACAGTTGATTACCCGTTTGATTTCTTCGGAAACCGGACTTTCTTCAGAAAAATTGAGGACCGGAAAGTTGGAAAAGCACGAGTGGGAACAATTGAACGTCAAGGTAAAGGCTTTGGAAAAAGCACCTTTGTTCATTGATGATACCCCATCGCTTTCTATTTTTGATCTTCGTGCCAAGGCACGCCGATTGGCATCCCAGCATAAGATCAAGCTCATTATCATCGACTACTTGCAGTTGATGACGGCCGGGGGCAGCCAAAAAGGGGGGAACCGTGAGCAGGAGATTTCCACCATTTCCCGAAACTTGAAGGCACTGGCCAAGGAATTGGATGTTCCGGTCATTGCACTGTCCCAGCTTTCCAGGGCGGTGGAGACCCGTGGAGGCAGCAAGAGGCCCATTCTTTCGGATCTGAGGGAATCCGGGGCCATTGAGCAGGATGCCGATATCGTATCGTTCATCTACAGGCCCGAATACTATAAAATTGACGAATGGGACGATGAGGAGCGCACCCCGACCCAAGGTCAGGCCGAGTTCATTGTGGCCAAGCACCGTAATGGTGGTCTGGATAATATTAGGTTAAAATTTGTGGGTGCTCTGGGTAAATTTGATAACTTGGATGACTTTGATTCCCCGTTCGAATTCCAATCGAAGATGAACGCGGATGAGGAAAATCCCTTTGCAACGCCAAAATTCCCAAGTGCGGACGAAGCTTTTGGCAGCGCAATGAACAGTGACGATGACCCAGATGACAATGACGTGCCATTTTAAAAAAACTACTTTTATGTCACCTCGAGCGCAGTCGAGAGGTCTTCTTTTTCTTATTCTTTTATTTTCAGTACAGTCTTTCGCTTCAGTCATCCTTATTCCTATGGATGCCGAAGGCCAAGAAAACCATTTGAAGGCCTATGGGATTACCTATTGGGTACTTTCCAAACAGCAAAAGGTACAATGGTTGCTCAACTATCGGGGCGGCTCTTTTTTATTGCCCGATGGGGATGCCATTCGAAAGGAATGCCAGATTCGAGGGGTTTCTTTTGAAGTACTTACCGATGGACAGGCCGAACAGATTTTGGACGAGATCAGCAGTCCCTCCCAGAACCAAGATGCGGTCGTTTTGGAAAAGGCGCCCAAAATTGCGGTGTATTCCCCCAAGGAGAACCAGCCGTGGGACGACGCGGTGACCATGGTACTCACCTATGCCGAAATTCCCTATGTGACCATCTACGACGAAGAGGTGCTGGGCGATAAATTGGCCCTGTATGATTGGTTGCATTTGCACCATGAGGATTTTACGGGGCAATACGGTAGGTTTTATGGGGCTTACCGGGCGGTTCCCTGGTATATTGAGGCCAAGGAACAGGCAGAGGAATTGGCGAGGGAATTGGGTTATGACAAAGTATCCGAAGAAAAATTGGCCGTGGCCCTCAAAATACGGAACTACGTGATCGGTGGTGGGTTCATGTTCGCCATGTGTTCCGCCACGGATAGTTTTGATATTGCCTTGGCGGCGGAAAATGTGGATATCTGCGAGCCCATGTTCGATGGTGATCCTTCGGACGCCAACTATCAGGCGAAGTTGGATTATGGGAACACCTTTGCCTTTACCAATTTCATTTTGGAGCGGAACCCGTTGAGATATGAGTTTTCATCCATCGATATGACCAACAAACGTGGAAATGTGCCCAAGGAATCCGACTATTTTTCGTTGATGGAGTTTTCGGCCAAATGGGATCCCGTGCCCACCATGCTGACACAGAACCATACCAGCTTGGTGAAAGGCTTCATGGGACAGACCACGGCTTTCACGAGGAATGAGATTAAACCCACCGTGATGGTCCTCGGCGAGAACAAGATAAATGGGGAGGCCCGGTACATCCATGGCATCAAGGGCAAAGGTTTCTTTACTTTTTATGGGGGCCATGACCCTGAAGATTACCAACACAGGGTAGGGGACCCGAAAACGGAGCTGGAACTGCACCCTACTTCACCGGGGTACCGTTTGATCTTGAACAATGTGCTTTTTCCAGCTGCTCGAAAGAAAAAGCAGAAGACTTAGGCCAACTTTTCTTTGAAAAAGGCAATGGTGCGCTCCCAGGCCAGATCTGCGGCAGCTTGGTCAAATCGTGGCGTCGTATTGTTGTGGAAGCCATGGTTTACCTCCGGATAAAAATGGGCCTCATATTCTTTGTCCAATTCTTTGAGCTTGGCTTCATAACTCGGCCATCCAGCATTCACCCGTTCATCCAATCCTGCATAATGGATCAATAAAGGGGCATTGATCTGGGACACTTCATCATCGGCAGGTTGACCCCCATAAAATGGAACGGCAGCCGCCAAATCTGGAACCTTTACGGCCATCATATTGGAAATCCATCCCCCAAAACAGAAACCGACCACGCCCACTTTTCCATTGCAATCCTTGTGGTTTTTGAGGTAATCGAAGGCGGCAATGAAGTCTTCCAACATTTCATCGCGGTCCCGTTGACGTTGCAGCGCCCTTCCATCATCATCATTTCCCGGATATCCGCCAAGGGGTGTCAGGGCATCCGGGGCCAAGGAAATGAACCCGGCCAGTGCTGCCCTTCGTCCCACATCCTCTATGTAAGGGTTGAGGCCCCGGTTTTCGTGCACCACCACAATACCGCCCAGTTTGCCGGTGGCATCTTTGGGTTTGGAAAGCAGCCCACGGATCTCGCCGCCACCCTTAGGTGAATTGTAGGTGATAAATTCGGAATCAAGTCTTGGGTCGTTGGGCGGGACCAATAGGGTATCCACATAGTTGGGCATCATAAAGCTCAAGAGTGAGGCCATGGTGACGCCTCCCACGGCATACACGGAGAGCTTTTCCATAAACTCCCTCCGGTCCAACTTGTTATGGGCATAGTCATCATAAAGGTCAAAGACCTCTTGTTTGATATCTTCTTTTTTTAAGAGTGCCATGATGTGTCATTTAGGAGATTGACCCTCAAGGTACAAATTTTCAAAAAGCAACCCTCTAAAGAATTGAAATAGGGAGGGTGCTACAACAATTTTTCCAATACCTGCTCCACCCCGAACTCATTGTTGCTCAAAGTGGTGTATTTGGCGTTTTTCAACACATTGGGATGGGCATTTGCCATGGCAAAGCTAAAGTTGGAGAGTTGCATCATTTCGAGGTCGTTGTTGTAGTCCCCGAACACCATCACTTGATGGGCAGCGATCTGGTACTGGTCCATGACCTTTTGGAGTGCATACCCTTTATGGGCATTTTGATGGGAAATATCCACCCAATTGGCACCGGACACTTTGACCTTCAACGAGTCTTCCAAGTGCTGGACAAATGGGTAAATATACTTTTCGGAATCTTCAAAATGATAAATGGCTATTTTGAGGACTTCGGTGTCCACGGCAGTCTGGTCCTTAACAATGTCAAACTCGGAATAATATTCCCGGAGCATGGTCAAAAACGCATCGGAGGCATCATTGGCATAGGCATTGTATTGCGCGCAGATTACCGGATGCACATTTTTGAGTGGCTTCACAATATCCAGAATGCGGTCAACCTCTTCTTTATCGATGGGGGTGGTCAGTAGGACTTCGTCCTGGTGTTTGATCAGGGCGCCATTTTCGGCAATCACAACGATATCGTCCTTGATGGGCGCCAGCTTGTCCACCATGCTGTTGTACTGTCTGCCACTGGCAGCTACAAAAATGATGTCCTTTTTCTTGAGTTCTTCAAAAATTTCAAAAAATCTGGGGCTCACCTCATGTTTGGAGTTCAACAAAGTACCATCCATATCAGTCACCACCATTTTGATCTGCGATAAATCCATTTTCAAGAAATTAAGCTGCAAAGGTATTTTTTATTCGGGGAACGGCAGGGCCACTTTTGGTAAACTTTATATTAATTTCGTTGGGAAAGAATCGTTTGCCATGAACTTTTACCAGAAAGAGATACAATTGCGTGCGTTTTCCCGTGGATTTCATTTGATCACGGATGCCGTTTTGGATGCCCTTCCTGAAATCAGCAGGTTGGATAGGGGAATGTTACAGGTCTTCATCAAGCACACTTCGGCCAGTTTGACCATCAATGAGAATGCCGACCCCACGGTCCGGACCGATTTTGAAAGCCATATCAACAAGATGGTACCCGAGAATGCTCCATATTATGTGCACAATTATGAGGGACCGGACGATATGCCCGCGCACATCAAAGCCTCACTGATGGGTGCTTCGGTGCAGATACCCATTACGCAGGGCAGATTGAATTTGGGCATTTGGCAGGGGATTTATCTCTGTGAACACCGAAACCACGCCTCGGGGAGAAAGTTGGTGATCACTGCGTTTGGACAATGACCATTGAACATTCGTAATGGACAATGAGGTTGTCAGTTCGAGCGACCGCCTGCCGGACGGCCAGGTAGTCCGGAACGATTTTCTGGTTGAAATTAATTTATCCAGTTTCTTTGCAAAATAAGAGATGTAAAAAAGAAGATCCCGCACAAGGCGGGATCTCAATAAGCGGGGTAAGTTTATATTTAACCTTTACTTTACTCTTTCAACGATGGCCTTGAAGGCATCTGGATGGTTCATGGCCAAATCCGCAAGAACTTTCCTGTTCAGTTCTATTCCGCTGGATTTTACTTTCCCCATGAATTGAGAGTAAGACATTCCGTGCATTCTGGTACCTGCATTGATACGGGTGATCCATAGGGAACGGAAATTGCGTTTTTTGGTCTTTCTGTCGCGGTAAGCATAAAGCATTGCTTTTTCTACCGCATTTTTGGCTACTGTCCAAACGTTTTTACGTCTTCCGAAGTAACCTTTGGCTTGCTTCATCACTTTTTTTCTTCTAGCGCGTGAAGCAACTGAATTTACTGATCTTGGCATAATGTTTCATTTTTTTGTAGCAGGCGTCCCGATTACGGGAACTTGATTGGCCCAACTCCAGGGTTAATAAATAAATGTACCGATTGAACAATTATTTTAAACGCAATTGTTCCAATACGCTGTTCTCATCCGCTGGGTGAACCAACGTGGAATGGGTCAGCTTTAGCTTACGCTTCTTCGATTTTTTTGTCAGGATGTGACTCTTGAAAGCGTGCTTTCTCTTGATTTTACCAGAACCTGTCAGCTTGAAACGCTTCTTGGCACTGGATTTTGTTTTCATCTTAGGCATTTTCCTAGTTTTTAACTCCGCTTATTGTTGCTGAACAAAGTTCAGTTTTCTTTATTTTTTCGATGTTTTCGGGGCGAGGAACATGGTCATTCGCTTACCCTCCAACTTTGGCATCTGTTCCACTTTTCCAAACTCCTCCAGCTCTTGTGCCAATTTTAAAAGTAATATTTCACCTTGGTCCTTGTACACAATGGAACGTCCTTTAAAAAAGACGTAGGCTTTCAGTTTGGCGCCATCCTTTAGGAATTTTTCGGCATGTCGCTTCTTGAACTCATAATCATGGTCGTCTGTTTGCGGTCCAAACCGTATTTCCTTGATGACAACCTTGGTTGCCTTTGCCTTCAATACCTTGTCCCGTTTCTTTTGTTCATAGAGAAACTTTTTGTAGTCTATGATTTTGCACACGGGCGGATTGGCATTTGGTGAAATCTCCACCAAATCTAGTTCTAGTTCACTGGCCTTTTCCCTTGCTTTGGAAATTGGATATACTCCAATTTCCACATTGTCTCCAACAAGCCTCACTTCTGGAGCGGTAATCTTTTCATTGATATTGTGAGGGTTCTTGTTTTCCCTCCTGGGTTGGGGCTTAAATCTTCTTCGTATTGCTATGACGTATATTTTTTAGTTAAACTTAATTTTTTAGAACGACTTTAAGGTACTATTTATTTCAGTAGTTACCAAGTCGGAAAATGCATCTATGCTCAAACTGCCCAAATCCTCGCCGCCGTGCCTTCTAACGGAAAGCGTTCCGGATGCTTCTTCCTGTTCACCAACGATGAGCATGAAGGGGATTTTCTTGAGTTCGGTCTCACGGATTTTTTTCCCTACGGTCTCGTTCCTCTTATCAATGAGCGCGCGAATTTCGTGATTTTCCAATGAATTCAAAACTTTTTCGGCATATTTTTCGTGTTTCTCACTGACGGGCAGTATAATAGCCTGTATCGGAATCAGCCATAACGGGAAGTTCCCTCCGGTGTGTTCCAGCAATAGGGCCACGAAACGTTCCATGCTTCCAAAAGGTGCCCTGTGGATCATCACGGGACGGTGGAGTTCATTGTCGCTACCTTTATAGGTAAGATCAAATCGCTTGGGCAGATTGTAGTCCACCTGGATGGTGCCCAACTGCCAGTTCCTGCCAAGGGCATCCTTTACCATAAAATCCAACTTCGGACCATAAAAAGCGGCCTCGCCACTTTCCACCACATAGTTCAGTCCTTTTTCCTCAGCAGCATTGATGATGGCCTGTTCCGCTTTTTCCCAATCGTCCGTATTACCTATATATTTCTCTGGATTGTCCAGGTCGCGTACGGATACTTGGGCCGTAAAATTATTGAAGCCCAAGGAGTTCAATACATATAAGGTAAGGTCGATCACATTTTTGAACTCATCGTTCAGCTGTTCCGTAGTACAGAAGATGTGGGCATCATCTTGGGTGAAACCCCTAACACGGGTAAGCCCATGAAGCTCCCCACTCTGTTCGTACCTATATACTGTGCCAAATTCCGCATAGCGCTTGGGCAGGTCCTTATAACTAAAAGGTGTACTGTTGTATATCTCGCAGTGGTGCGGACAGTTCATTGGTTTCAGTAAGAACTCTTCGTCCTCTTTGGGAGTACGGATGGGCTGGAAGCTGTCCTCGCCATACTTGGCATAATGCCCGGAAGTCACATAAAGTTCCTTTTGGCCAATATGTGGGGTCACCACCATTTCGTAGCCTGCTTTCTTTTGGGCCTTCTTTAAAAACTGCTCCAAACGCTCCCTAAGGGCGGCGCCTTTGGGCAACCATAAAGGAAGTCCTTGTCCCACTTTTTGGGAAAAGGTGAACAGTTCCAGTTCCTTGCCCAATTTTCTGTGGTCCCTTTTCTTGGCCTCTTCCAAAAGTTCCAGGTATTCGGTAAGGTCCTTTTGTTTTGGGAAGGAAATTCCATAAACACGGGTCAACTGTTTGTTGTTTTCGCTCCCCCTCCAATAAGCACCAGCCACACTGAGGATCTTGATGGCCTTTATGATTCCCGTGTTGGGAATATGTCCTCCGCGACATAGGTCGGTAAAGGTGCTATGGTCGCAGAAGGTAATGGTGCCGTCCTCAAGGTTCTCGATGAGTTCTATCTTATACTCATTGCCTTGGTCTTTATAATATTGAAGGGCATCCGCTTTGGAAACACTTCGCATCATATAGTCGTGCTTGCCGCGGGCAATCTCAAGGGCCTTTTGTTCTATCTTTTGAAAATCCTTTTCCGATAGGGCATGCTCCCCAAAATCCACATCATAATAGAACCCATTTTCAATAGCAGGTCCAATGGTCAGTTTAATACCTGGGTACAATTCTTCCAAAGCCTGTGCCACGACGTGCGAAGTGGAGTGCCAGAAAGCTTTTTTTCCTTCATCATCATTCCATGTATACAAAGTAAGGGAGCCATTTTCCGTTAGCGGGGTTGTGGTCTCTACAGTCGTATCATTGAATTTGGCAGAAATAACGTTCCGGGCCAAGCCTTCACTAATACCTTTGGCAACGTCCATGGGCGTAGTTCCCTTTTCTACTTCTTTTACAGCACCATCTGGTAGTGTGATCTTTATCATGTGGTTTAAACTTCTAAGTTTTACTTTCGAGAGGACAAAGATAATATCTTGTATAGATGCCACAATACCTACATATTATATATACATGGATATTCCACATATGACAAAGTGGATTTAATTGGTTTTTTGGCCTGATGTAATAAGAAAGGTTTGGTTGTTTTGAAGTTTTAAAAAAAGTTGTATTTTTATAAGCTTTGTTTTCAGTGACTTGAATGTAAATATGCTGTAAAGGCAAAAAAAACTCTTGTATATTATCGAAAGGGTGTTACATTTGCAGCCCGAAAAACAACAAAGGGTTTGTTTTAGGATAGTTCAACAGCTCATTGACATACTGTTTTGATAAGTCGGAAAGGCTTGAAAAAAATATCAAAAAAAGCATTGTGTAATCAAAAAAAGCATTTTACATTTGCAGCCCGAAAAACACCGAGGTGTTCTAAGAATAAGTTCCTGTAAAATGATTGTTTTGAGGCCAAAAAAGTGCTTTGATATATTTTATCAAAAAAAGCTTGCCGATTAAAAAAACAGTTGTAGATTTGCAGCCGCTTAACCGATAAGGTTGTGCGCTCAAGGCTGAGTGAGGATTGATTTAATGAGATTGAAACTCGGTTTTAGAACAAAGAAGTTCATATACATATTGCAATAGACAGCGTAAGAAAAGAATAGAACCATTTTGATGTCAAGGACTGGGAATTGTTC